>JAYEGP010000075.1:0-20512 GCA_034659135.1 Campylobacterota bacterium | reverse complement strand
ATTTAGAGCAAATAGAAAATGAAATTGTTTTAAACATAAGTGATAATGCAGGTGGAATACCAAAAGATATTATTGATAAGATATTTGATCCATACTTTTCAACAAAAGAGGAAAGAAATGGTACAGGTTTGGGACTTTATATGACAAAGATTATTATTGAAGAGCATATGGGTGGTAAAATAAAGGTTAAAAATAGTGAAACTGGTGCAGTATTTAGTATAAAACTAAAACTAAAACTATAGGGCTGTTCCACAAAGTGTAGTTTGTTGCGCAAATTTTGTAACAGACTATGCTATGTTACAATTTGAGAATCTATCGGCTTCTGACACAAAAATTTAAACAATCTCTATAAAGACTCTTTAAAACTTACAATATAAAAATTCTGCTCAATACTGCGGATATCTTTACTCTGCCAAAACTCCATAAAACGGCTCTCTCCCGATGCTGTTTTTCCATGAGTTAGCCAACGTCTCCATGGAATTACATGTAAAGAGTTTTTATGCTCACCCAAGGTCTCTTTAAAATGTCGGTAGCTTCTCTCTCCTGGGATGATCACTGCCTTACCCTCAGCTAACCACTCAAGTAGTGACGCTTTGGTATGAATACCCACAATCCGATGTTCAACCCAAAAGTTAAGATAGCCGTACTCACTCCAGACATTGCGTCTGACATTATAGTAGCCAATCGGCTTAGATTTTTCACTATTTTTAATATAGTTTTCAAGATCAATCATCTCAGCTTTTCCAAACGACTCCAGTGCAATACCTAAGGTCCAATACAGAGGTATAAACGCAATGATTAAGAGTGCTGGTCCACGCTTGAGTAGATGTCTGCTCTCATAAAAGGTAAAAACTAATGTGCTCAAGCCACCTAAAACAGCAAAATATATCAAACTATCTGGCCACCACTGTGGTAGTGGATCAAAATGGATTACCATAACAATGATACCAACAGGAACGATACTGAGTACAAGAGCCGATGTACGAAGCAACCATTTAAAAGTCTCTGTATAATTTTTAATATAAACCCGCCAATAGATAATACCAATCAACATGGAACTACTCACAGCAGGTAAGGCATAGATATCCCCTCGGTAAGGATGAAAAGTAAAGAAAAGCAAGGTAGGTATGATGATCGCTAATGCCAATTTAACTAGTGTTAATTCCTTTACATGTAAGAGACTATTTCCCTTTTGAAACAGTGTGCGAACTCCAAGTAACAGGGCAAAGACAAAGGCAAACATCCAAGGGGCAAGAAAATAGGTAAACAGTGGGAAAAATGCCGTCTCCCAACCTACACCATTAGGCCCTTTATTGAGAGACTCTTTGATGATGTAGTTATTGATAAAAGGCTCACTATCGTAGATCAGTATCGGTAGATACCCTGCAATCCCTATGCCGATCCCCCATAACAGAGCCCACCATACCTTTGAATGTTTCAACCTCATACGCCACTGCGAACTCATAATCCAGTACAGTAAAACACTAAAGGCTAGAAAAACACTATGCGCCGGTGATTTCAACCAACCCGCCAAACCGATAACACTCCACAAAAGCAGATGAGCACGCCAACGCTCATCATGATCCAATTTCCATAAAAGATAGAGTGTCATCGCATATAAAATGACAAGTTCTGCCTCCATCTGCGATGCAAACATATGAGCATACAGGCCTATAGACGTTGCAAAACTCCCCGCATAAAACAGTGCCCATGAGGGATCATTGAGATGCTCTTTTAACATACGATGCAGTAGTAATGTGGCAACAATTAAACCAAAAAAATTCATATAGAGTGTTGCAAACATGCTCTCTTGACCAAAGAGCATGAAACCGACACGCAGTAAAATGAAGTGTAGTGGCCCTTTATAGTAATCACTCTCATCTGCCCAGGTCTGAAGAAACCATGAGCCATCGCGTTGCATCTCCAAAGCTTGAGAAATATAGGTCTTCTCATCACCCGTAGTTCGCAGCATCATATCGTTCATAAAATAGAGATAGACGAGAGCAATCAATAGAATTAGGGTTGTATTTGGAATTTTTAGAAAAAGTTGATGCAATTGTTTCATGAATTTGGCGTCTTTTTCGAAATCCTAACCTAGAGGGGTTACCATTTCGTTACAAAACAGTAGCCCTGATGTAAGCTTTGTATCTCATAATAGTGCTTATGAAATCAGCTCTTAACTCCGTTTCACCATTTATGTGGACTATTTTTGCCCTCACCTCTGCCTTATGGATTTTTTATCCGCAGATCGATCTTGATGTAGCATCATTTTTTTATACACCCCATGAAGGTTTTACTCAAAAAAATCTCTGGTGGGAGTATCTACTGTATGAAAGTGTCGCTGTTTTACTTATCGGTTTTAATGTTGGTGCCCTTCTCTTTTGGCTTTATCAGCACTATTTTCTAAAAATTAAAGACTCATTTTCCAAAAAAAGATTTCTTTTTGCCCTACTGGTTCTTAGTATCGGTTCAGGTCTCATCGTCAATGCGATGTTAAAAGAGAATTGGGGACGCGCGCGACCGGGAGATATCGTACAATTTGGAGGAGAGCGAGATTTCACACCTGCCTTTGTTCTCAGTGATCAAAAAGGTAACTCATTTAGCAGTGGTCACGCTTCAGGAGCTTTTGCCCTGATCGCCTTTGCCCTTTTAACACATCGACGCAGACATTTTTGGCTAACGCTTGCTATCGTCTATGGCGCTGCTGTCGGTTATGCAAGAATGGCGGCTGGCGGACACTTTTTAAGTGATGTCGTGGTCTCTTTTTTCATCATGTACATCACAGCAAAAATGCTCCACGCTTATATTTTCGAATCTGGTGATATGATAAAAACAGATTAGATTAAAAAGTTTCATGCTTATTTTCATTTTCTATCTGCCTTGCAATCATTGATAGCTTGTTCTATAATGCTCTCCATGAATTCTATTCCACCATTTACTCCTATCACACGCTTAATGCAATCGAGTTTTTACCTCTTGCTCTCTTTTTCATTTGTGATGAGTTTGGTACGGCTCTATCTTTTCTTAGCTCATGCGCCTCAAGAGAGTTATCAGTCGATAGATCTGATAGCTGCCTTCTGGCTCGGTTTTCGTCTTGATATCAGTATTTTGGCCTATATTATGGCTCTGCCTACCCTCTATCTGCTTATCTTATGGCTTTTTCGATTGCACTATCTTATCGATCGAAGTGCCTCTATTTTCAGATACTACTTTTTTACTTTGTTGACATTAGTGTCGATGCTTCTTGTGACGGATATCGGCTATTTCTCTTATTTTTCTGAACATATTACACTGATGATCTTTGGCATTATTGATGATGATACCCAAGCACTTTTTGAGATTGCCAAACAAAATTACAATGTAGTACTTTTAGGCGCTATCGCTGTGATATATCTCACGGTACTCTCTCTTATCATCAAAAGATTTTTTACGTATTTAAAACCACCGATGCGTAAAAACACGCCACTTTTAATGCAGATTGCGTTTTTCTCTATCGTCATCACGGCTGTCGCACTGATTGGGCGTGGCTCTATCGGTATCTTTCCGCTAGCTAAAGACATTGCAGATGTTTCGCCAAACCCTCTCATTAATAAACTGCCAAAAAATGGTGTCTATGCCATGGTCGATGCCTATGAGCAGTACGCTAAAAGCAAAGATGGTAGTTATGACCTCATCACATCCAGTGGCTACAGAGGAAAAATCGAAGAGGCCTTTGCTTTACATGTAAGCGCTAAACGTATCAATAAAAAAGACCTTATTTCAAATTTGATTCAAACCACACCTAAAAATGAGATGCTTGAAAAAAATCCTCCGCATGTCCTTGTGGTTATGGTAGAGAGTTTTGGACTACCCATCTTACAACATCAAAGTGATGAATTCGATATTTTAAGACGACTGAAAAAGCATTTTGATGAAGACACTCTTTTTACGAACTTTATCTCGGCCTCTAATGGTACCATTGTCTCACTTGAACCTCTACTTTTAAATATTACCGCGCGTCCAAAAAGCACCGCTTTTGCACAAAGTACCTATCTCAACACCCATTTTAAGCAAGCCGCTGCTCGTGTCTATCAAGATGCCGGTTATGAGAGTAGTTTTGTCTATGGAGGCGATCTTTCATGGCGAAATATTGGGAGTTTTATGAGTCGTCAAGGTTTTGATCATCAATTTGGAAAAGCATCTATACTTAATACCTTAAGTCTTGATGAAGCGCAATCTAGCCATGATTGGGGGGTTTTTGATCAGCATACTTTTGATTTTGTCGTCAAGCGCTTAAAAGAAGCCACTTCACCACAATTTATTTTTATTTTGACAACCAACAACCATCCCCCTTATCGGGTTCCCGCATCGTATAAATCCAAAAAACTCCTCTATTCAGAGAACTTGCTACAACAGATTACAGGCGATAAAGCACTCGCACAGCTCCGTCTTCAAGATTATCAGTACGCTCTTGATATGGCGGGCCGTTTTATGGACGACATCAAGAGTAGTGAACTTGCCCATAACACTGTGGTCGCTATTACTGCTGATAACAATACGATTGAAGGTATTATGCATTATGATGATTATTATAATGAAACAAAGAATATTCCTCTCTATCTCTACCTGCCTAAGCCATTAGCTGTCAATGAGATCAACACTACTGTTGCAGGGTCTCACAAGGATATCTTTCCAACGCTTTATCATCTCACACTCTCTCATCAAGCCTACATCAGCATAGGAACCAATTTGCTTGATCCTACACCATTACATTGTGGATTTAACGATGCGGGAGTGTTAATGGCACCTGATGGTGGATTTAAAACAGATAAACCCCAAAGTGAGGCACAAAAAAGATGCAATGAATACTATAAAGCTTCACTAGCAGTAAGCGAATACCTCATCACATCACAAGCTAAAGTACCAAAACTCTCAAACTAGATATAATACGCCCATGAAAGCTACTTTTAAACGCTATTGGCCTTTTTTCAAAGATTATAAAGGCTACTTCTTACTCGTTCTTCTTGGTATTATTCTGACCGTCACAGCAACGGCCGCAACAGCTCATATTATGCAACCTCTCATGGATGATATGTTCATCAATAGAGATCCCGATATGTTACTCATTATTCCAATATCTTTGATTGGTATCTATGTTGTTAAATCTTTAGGACGTTATATTCAGGCCGTATTTACCAACCACATCGGATTACATATCGTCTCACGCTTACGAGAGATACTTCTTGAAAAGATCCTCTATCTTGATATGGAATTTCTTTATGCTAACCGTAGTGGTGAACTTATCTCTAGGATAACCAACGATATTAACCGCGTGCAATACTTTGTCTCCAATATGCTCCCTGAACTCATTCGTGAAGTACTCACTGTTGTTGCACTTGTAGGCTATGTTATCTACCTAGATACCTCACTCTCTTTTTATGCCTTTATTGTGATCCCTTTGATCATCTATCCCCTTATTCGCATCGCTAAACGTCTTAAAAAACTCTCTCACCGCTCTCAAGAGAAAAATGCTGATGTCGTAACACGTTTGACCGAAGTCTTTAATAACAATGA
Organism: Campylobacterota bacterium; assembly: GCA_034659135.1. GTDB lineage: Bacteria > Campylobacterota > Campylobacteria > Campylobacterales > Sulfurimonadaceae > S010-53. The sequence continues at coordinate 14,959 of JAYEGP010000075.1, read as the reverse complement.
AGTCATTAAAGCTAATGCGACTGAAGCCTATGAGATGAGACGCTTTTCAAATGAGAACTGGCACTTTTTTAAGATTAATATGAAAGCGGTCTACTCTAGTGAACTTATCTCTCCACTTCTTGAGATCATAGCCGCTTCTGGACTTGCCGCTATTATCTATATTGGTGGTCAAAAGGTCTATGCTGGAACCATGAGCGTGGGTGAATTTACCGCATTTTTAACCGCTGTTGGGCTTGTTTTTCAGCCTATTCGACGTATTGGTAGTATCTATGGAAAGATTCAAGATGCCATTGCCGCGAGTGAGCGTATCTTTGCTATTTTAGACAAAGATGCAAAGATCATCGATGGAACAATCACCTTAACAGAAGATATCCAAAGTCTTGTCTTCGATTCTGTTTCACTGCATTATGGTGACAAACAGGCCCTAAAAAATATCTCATTTGAGCTAAAAGCAGGTGAGACTATTGCTCTTGTTGGTGATAGTGGTGGGGGTAAAAGTTCACTCATTAACCTGCTCATGCGTTTTTACGATCCAAGCTCTGGGTCTTTACATGTAAACCAAAAAGAGATATCGCAGTACTCCCAGCACTCGCTCCGTCATCACATCGCTATTGTGACACAACGCGTCTATATTTTTCAAGATAGTCTCGCCGCTAATGTGGCTTATGGCGAAGAGATAAATGAAAAGAGAGTCTATGAAGCACTCAAACTTGCTGATGCTCTGGAGTTTGCAAAGGGTCTTGATGAAGGCATCTATACCCCGATGGAAGAGTTTGGTGCCAATCTCTCAGGGGGACAACGTCAACGCCTTGCTATCGCCCGTGCTATCTATAAACACGCTTCATTGCTTATTCTTGATGAAGCGACAAGTGCCTTAGATAATGCCAGTGAGCAGCGTATTCAAGACGCTTTAGAAAATTACGCTAAAGATAAGATCACCATCATTATCGCCCATAGACTTGACACCATTAAACATGCAGATACGATTTTAATTTTTAAAGAGGGACAGATTATAGATTCTGGAAATTATGAGCAGCTTTTGGAACACTCTGTGGAGTTTCAAAAGCTTTTGAAATAAATTTATAGAGTTTACTCTTCTATGCTTAAAATTACACAATAGAAACTGCCCTTACATGTAACAATTTCTAAAGATTTAAAGATACTCTGCTGAAGCATTCTTGAAATAACGTCTTCTCTTAGCTTATAAGGAATACTAAGTTCTAAATCTGCATACTCAGAGGGGAAACATTGGATGGAAAGACCTACAATCGTATTGATGATTTCATCGGGAAGTGCATCATCAAGTTCTGCTTGTTCATCCCTAGGCACGCCATCTGGAAAAAAACAATCAAAGAGCGCTTTGAATAAACTTTCTTTAATAGCTATCAATATAGTAAATTTTTTGCTATTAGCTAAATCTATCAATGCAATATGTGGCGTTAATGGTGGCGCAGCTATCTCTTGTGAGTTAAGGAGTTCAAGATTCATACTCTCGGTTAAGAAATGCTTGGATTCTCTCTCTATACAGAGGGATAATTTTTCTATGTTTTCTTTCATAATACAATCATTTATAGTTCAGGAAAAAGCTTACTAATAGCCTCTTCTAATTTCTCTTGCGTAATAGGTTTTAAGATATATCCCTTTGCGCCACTACTAATAGCATCCATAACAAGCTTCTCTTCTCCATGAGAGGTCACCATAATAACTTTGACATTTTTATAGAGTTTTCTAATCTCTTTAAGTGCCTCTATCCCACTCATAATAGGCATTGTTATATCCATAGTTACCAAGTCTGGCATATGCTCACCATACATCTCTATGGCCTCTTTGCCTGATTTTGCTTGAGCGACTACGGTGTGGCCCATAGCTATTAATTTTGAACTTAATGTTTTTCTTATGATGGATGAATCATCAACTACTAAGATATTGAGCATGACTGTTTTCCTTTTATTTTAAAGTGATGCTAAAGATGAAGTTTACACCTTTTGCTGGAGTGTTTTGTATTTCAATGGTTCCTGAGAGTCTCTCTATTTCGCTTTTTAAAGCACTCATTCCTACTCCTCTACCCGAAGTTTGAGAGAGATTTTCTTTTGTGCTTAGATTGTCTGCAAATATGAGAAAGAGCTTCTCTTCTTCACTCATACGATCTAACTCGTCTTGGGTTTTAATTTTCTTATTTTGTGCATTGAGCGATAACTTTTCTATATCTATCCCTGCGCCATCATCACTAATCATGATTTTGAGTGTCTCATCGATCTGTGTAAATTCACACCTTATTGTCCCCATTTCATCTTTTTCATTCTCTATTCTCGTCTCCATATCTTCGATACCGTGGTCGATACAGTTATTGAACAGATGTATAAAAGATTTTATGAGTGGCTTATAGCTAGGGCTTACATGTAAGCTTCTATCACCTATGATTTCCAAAGGATAGATCTCTTTTTCTAAGTTTTGAGCTATCTTTTTTACTATAGTGCTATAGCTACTAAGCATACTATAGAGTGACTCATATCGGATTTTTTCAAAGTCATCTCGTATCTCATCGAGAATCGGAGATGGGGTGAGATTTTTCATTTTGGATTCTAAGTTTTCAAGTGCTTCGAGTGAGACATTAAGGCTTGGAGTCTCTTCTAAGAACGCGTCACCGAGACTCTTTGTGATGATCTCTAGATCACGATCAAAAATCTCTTGGAGTTGATGTGCTGTAAAAACGTCTAAAACAGCTTCGATACCGTTTTCCTTAGAGATCTCATTAATCTTTGTCTCTAAAGTATGAATACCATCAACAATATGAAGCATCTCTTTTTGAGCAAAAATACCTTTAAAGGTGTGCAAGTCTCTTAAGAGCGTCTGTAAATCTCTACTTGGGTGCTGTATGAAGCTTTCAAAGTCGTATTTGAGTTCTATAAAGTCATTTTTATCAGAGGCTATGGCGACAATCATTTTTTGAACCTGCCTCTGCTTTTTGATTTTTTGCTCAAGCGCCTTTGTTTTTGTAATATCACTCAAAACTAATATAAAAGTATCATCTTCAAGTGCCTTGTATTTGATACTGATAACTTTATCATGAAGGGTATGCTCTTGTGGAAGCAGAGATAAAAACATCTCTTTGAGCATCATCTCGTCACTCTCAAGTGCTCTGTTGATGCCATCTATAAAGAGCTCTTTTTTGACACTGTCATTGTCAAAAAGCAGATCAGATATATTTTTCATAGCGATATCATCCGTATTAAAAATATGCAGACACTCTTTGGAAAAACTTTTTGAAATACGCATCTCTGAATTAAACGACAAAAAGCCCTGTCCCACATTGTTAAGTAGATTATTGACTTGGGCATGAAGTGCTTCAACCTCTTTTTGTACGGTGATATCAATTCGAATGGCACTATAACCGATATGATTTTTATCACTATCATAATAAGGTGCTACGCTGGCATGTACCCAATAATATGAGCTATCTTTTCTTAGATTTTTCACCTCACCTACCCAAAGTCTCTCATCTTGTATCGTCTCCCACATCTCTTTAAAAGCGGCAGAGGGCATATCAGGATGTCTTACAATATTATGAGGTTTGCCTAAAAGTTCTTCTTCTGTATAGCCTGAAATCGTTTCATAAGCCCTACTTGCATAGGTTATTTTACCTTTTAAATCTGTTCGTGAAGCGATGACATAGGTGTCAAAACTATCTACTAGGGCATCAAGCTCATGATTGAGTGTTTGAATTTTATCAAATTCTCTCTCTTTTGAATTTTTTACTTCAAGCATAAGAAGTGTTTTTTGAAGTGCACTAGTTAAAGTATCACTTTGTATAGGCTTATAAATATAATTGCTAATACCAATATTTATCAGCTCTTGGAGCCTATCTGAGTCATTATGAGCAGATAATACGATAATATTTTGTTGAGGATTGCTCTGTAATATAGCTTTTGACATAGCAATACCATTCATCCGTGGCATATTAATATCAGTAATAATGAGATCATAGTACTTACTGTTTTTCTTATAATATTCCTCATATTTTCTAAGTGCATCTTCCCCATCTTCAGCAGTATCTAAATATTGAAAATAGTTTTCAAGCAGATCCGTAGTGCTCTCTCTTACATTTTTGTCGTCTTCAACATAGAGTGCATACAATTCTTGTGTATACTGAAGTATATCTATTATATTTGTCATTTTATCCCTTTTTTGAATTTAATTTTAAAGCAAACACCATCATTAGTATTGTTTACATGTAAGCTTCCTTTATGATGCTCTTCGATGATAATTTTTGACATATAAAGTCCTAAACCTGTACCATTTTTTGCATCTTTAGTTGAAAAGTAAGGGTCGAAAATATTTGCTAAAATATTTTCAGGTATTCCACCACCATTATCACAGATACTAAAACTTCTATCTTGAGTACTTATCTTAATCCATGGATTTTTTATTTTTTTTTCTTTAAAATTATCTTGAGCATTTTTTAGAAGATTTAAAACTACTTGCATCATTTCACTATCAAATATCTCTACAGGATGCGTATCATGATAATTCTCAATCAGCTCAATATTATCATTTTCTAAAGACGCTTTAATGATATTAAGGGATTTGGAAATGAGGTCTCTAAGGTGGATACTAATGACTTGTTTATTTGGTTTGTAGAAATTTCGAAAATCATCTATAGTGCTTGTGAGATTGAAGACATACTTATTGATATTTTCTAAGCGCTGCATCATGTATTCATTGCAAAGGCTTTGCCCCGCTTTGGTACTTAAATCAAAACTCTCAAGCTCTATCTTGGTTTGAAGATTGACAGTAGTTGAGGCGATAGAGCCTAGAGGCTGTTGCCATTGATGGGCTATCATACTGATCATCTCTCCCATCTGAGCCATACGTGAATGTTGGAAAAGTTGCTGCTCTTGCAGTCTGTTTTTTTCTATCTCTTCTTTGACACGTTTATCAAGATTTTTATTGAGAGATACAAGCATAAGCTCTAACTCTTTTCTATCTGTAGTATCAAGTATGATGCCGACTGTTTTAATCACCTCACCATGACGATCAAAGGTGTGCTCACCTCGCTCTTCAACATAACGAAGAGATTTATCGCTACGAATAATACGGTGTGAAAAGTTGTAGTTACATTTATCACTAAGAGATTGAGAATAGACTTCATCAAGTGCATCACGATCATCAGGATGGACATGCGCTAAAAAATCGCTATATGTAGGTGTGAATGATTGTGGCTCATATCCAAAAATACGATACACCTCATCGCTCCAATAGAGTCTGTCGTTTTGAAGATCATAGTCCCAAACACCGATATGTGCAATCTCTTGAGATTTTTTAAGATAGTTTTCTTGACGTTTGAGTTCATGGCTTTGATGCTCTAGCTTTTGGACTGATGACTCAAGTTCAGTGGTATAATTTTGAATTTCTACTTCCATCTGCTTACGCTCTGAGATATCACGCCACACCACATGTATGACATCTCTATCTATCATGACAATAGGTGTTAGGACAATCTCTGCCCAGAAATTTTCACCATTAGCATAGGTATGCACCCATTCAAAAAGATGCCTGCCTTCAGTAGTTGCAATGCGCATCATCTCCTCTGCTTTTTCAAAAGAGCTTCTTCCATCAGGTTGAAATTCAGGTGAAAGCTTCGATGGATGGAGGCGAAGAACCGCTTCTTTTGACGCGTAACCTAGCATGGAGACAATCTTCTCATTACACTGTACAAAAATATTATTTTCAAGAATTAAAATACCATCCGAAGATTTTTCAAAAAGTGTCTCAAAGGCATCTTTCTGTTTTTCTACTTCACGGCTTGTGACATCTACAAGATGAGCAAGGGCGTTTACAGAACTTGATTGTAAACTCGCTACACTCACTTCATTACTTTTTATAGGAGTGATAGTGTCACTTTCACTGAGAGAAAGTATCGTCATACTTTGATTGAGAAACTCTTTTTTTTCTGCGGTAAAAAACTCGCCATGCGTGAAAAAACCTGATACCGGTGCCATGCGAGCTAAGGGAAGAATCTCTGACTCAATAGCGTCACCCATAAAATGACGTCGCGCCATACATGAGTAAACAAATAGGGCTTGAGAAGGTTTTTCATGGATGCTATCTAGCATCGTTTGCGTATAATTTAAAATACTTTTTGCATCACCATAGCCAAAATGCACCCTATCACCTTCTTTGAAACTTCCAGCAAACCCTACAGAACCATCATCATATTTTGCCGTGGCAGCTCGTGCAATGTTAATACCATCTCTCTCAATAATAAGTGGAAATTCAATGCCAATATCGGGTAAATTATCAGCAATATCCTTGCCTAAGTAGTGCGCATACGTCTCAAGGGCTGAGCGCTCCCCTATGCGGTAAACACGGTTCTCTTTGACTTTGCTTATACTCAGCTCAATACCAATACGTTTCCAATTAAAACTGTAATGTGTGTTTACATGTAAATCTTGATTATCAAAAACAACGGCCACGGCTGCATTCGTTAAGATCTCTTCATGATTAAAGACATAGGTATTGCTAAAGTTTGCATTATCTCCTGCAAGACCTCCTGCAACGATAATCTTACTATCAACAGCATTGATGCCATTTAAAAAGGCTTCACCATTGGTACTTAGACCATCACCAAAGGCAATGAGAAGCTTACTTTCTTGAGTGAGTAAGGTTTTTGCAAGTTTTTCACCACTTAAATAGCCACTATCTTGATGGGTAGTTATGGCTACTTTAAGCTTGGTGTTTTCAAATTGAGTAAAGCTTAAGACTGTTTTTTGTGTTGAAACTTTTCCATTACAGATCTCTCCATCTGTTGTACTTCCAATAACTTTGGCTTGAGGTAATAGCGCCTGAAGTGCCTCAAGCAGCGTCTTTATATACGCCTTATCTAAAGAAGCGGTAAAGACTTGAATGAGCAGTGAGGATGAATTTTTAAGATGCTCGCTTGTAACAAAGTTTTCTAATTGTACTGCATTTTCATAGTAAGTGCTAAGACTTTTCATTTATAAGGCTCTCCTTGTTTTTAAGTCGATAGTAAAACAGACACCATCATTGGTATTGTTTACATGTAAGCTTCCCTTATGATGCTCTTCAATAATTGTTTTTGACATATAAAGCCCCAAACCTGTACCATTTTTTTCATCTTTAGTTGAGAAGTAAGGGTCAAAAATATTTGCTAAAATATCTTCAGGAACTCCTCCACCATTATCACAAACAGAGAGACTTCTGCCTTGTGTTGTAATCGTTATTTTTGGATATTTAATTTTCTTTTCTTTGAAATTATCTTGAGCATTTTTCAGAAGGCTTAAGATCACTTGCATAAGTTCGTTTTCATAAACTTCAAAGCTCTCTTTTGCATTATAGTTCTCTATAATTTCGATATTATCATGAGTCAGTGAGGCTCTCATAATATTCAATGATTTTAAAATGACATCTTCAAGTTTAATGTAGATAGCCGTTTTATTGGGCCTATAGAAGTTTCTAAAATCATCAATCGTTGTCGTGAGGTTTTGTACATACCCCTCTATGTTTTCTAAACGCTTAATAAAATACTGTTCTGCTCTAATAATTTCATCTTTAGAGTTAAAATCAAAGGCTTCAAGTAGAAGCTTCATTCTAAGATTTACTGAAGTTGTAGAGATGGCACCAAGAGGTTGTCTCCATTGGTGCGCTATCATACTAATCATCTCTCCCATCTGGGCTAGACGTGATTGTTGAAAAAATCGTTCTGATTTCTCTTGTGCTTCTATCTCATTTTTTCTCTGCTGAGTAATATCGTAGCCTATACTTATAATTTCGCCACTAGGAAGAGTGATACTTGCCCAGAGGGTAACTAAGGCTTCACCTGTTTTTGTTATGGGATACCACTCTCTAAATACCTTTTCAGGTTTATCAAAAAGAGTATCTAAAACATCCGCGCATATCTTTGGGTCAGGGTAAAAGAGCGCCATGACATTATCATGCTCATTGAGTTCCTCTATGCTCCAGCCAAACACTTTTTCGCACTCTTTATTCCATAAAGAACAAGCACCATTTTTATCAAATGAGCCGAGAAGTACGGGGGCGATATCAAAAATGAGTGTGAACTTCTCTTCACTCTCTCTTAAGGCATTAACCTGTTGGTGCACCTTCTCTTCGAGGGTATCATTGAGAACTATAATCTTATTTTTTAGTTTATGTTGTCGCAGTAAAAAGTAAATAACAATAATTAAGATGAGCGTAAATCCAATGCTAAGTTGCCAGATTAATCGATAATCTAGCTCTTTTTGAACACGAGTTGAAACCCAACTATTGAGAATGTCACGTTTTTTATTCGGATTTATATTTTTCATAGATTTGTTAAGAATATTTAAAAGTATGGGATCACTGTTTGCAACACCAAAACCAAAATCAACTCTTTTGAAGTCATTCATAACTTTAAGTTGAGCAGAAAAATCTTTTGCAATATAATAAGCAGAAGAGAGTGAGGTTCCAAAATAACCAAATGCTTCTCCATTGGCAACCATCCTAAGTGCTTCTTTGATGCTTTTTACTTCTACTACCTCTAGTGATGGAAGGCGCTCTTGCAAGAATTTTACTAAGCGAAAATGCTGTTTAACAACAAGAAATTTTTTATGCATATAGGTATCAAAATCAAGAATAAAGGGTTGTTCTAAGCGTGTGACAAGTGCGATGGAATCCTCAATATAGGTCTCACTCCTTGTATAGGGTATCAGAGTGTGGGCGACAGGAGACATAACAGGTTTTATATCACACTCTTGTTTCTGGAGTTTTTGCCAGATATTTGTCTTATCCATAGCAATTATTTTTAATTCGATATTTAAGTTGTCTGCTATAAGCTTTAAATACTCAGCACTGATCCCAATAAATTTTTCTGCTTGCATATCTTCATAAGGCAACCACTGTTTTTTGACACAAACCCTTATCTCTTTTTTATTTTTAAGGTAGGTTTTTTCAGCTTCATTAAGCTTGAGCGATGCAATGTCTTTATCATAAACAAGTAGTTTTTCTAGTTCAAACTTAGTGTCAATAAAACCCATAATATTGTAAGTGTCATAAATTTTTTGAATTTTATGGATATCGAGTTGACCTAAGGTTTTCGTGTGATAGAAGGCTAGCTTTTTCAGTTCATTTGCCTCATATATGAGCGCTTCTTTGGATCTGTTTTGAGTATTGTAGTTTTTTAAAATTAGGGCTACGCTCTCTTGTATATGATCAAAAGCGTACTGCCACCCTTTTAGAGAAGCCTTTTTAAATTTTAGAGCACGTTGTTTATGTTTGAGTATCTCATTGTCACTTGTAAATAAGATATCACTATAGAAATCAAAACCATAATCTTTAGGAGAAAAAACAGTGATAGCATGACCTTGCTTTTCTAACTGATAAACTTGATTTGAAGTATAAGCAGAGATAAGATCTGCATCACCGTGAAGAAGACTTTGAATTTTATTACTGTTTTGAAGAATATTTAAATCTTTGGCATAAATATTTTTTGATGCCATCATAGAAAAAATAGATGCAGAAGTTTCTGTCCCTGTGAGCATAAGATTTTTATTTTTAAAATCTGCTATTTTTTTGATACCCGAGGAGCTTTTTGCTATTAAAACTAAAGGGGAGGCTTGAAGAATAGGTGTGAGTAAGCGAACAGACTTCCCCTGACTTCTGTCAATAATAAGAGAGGCTCTTCCTGTAGCGTATTGCACCTCATCTTTGATAACTTTTTCAACAATATCATCACCTAAAGTATAGGGTTTGATATCAACATCTAGCCCTTGCTCTTTATAAAAGCCTTTCTCTTTTGCGATGTAGTAGCCTGCGAATTGAAACTGGTCATACCACTGCAGTTGGAGTGAGACTTTTTCTAAGGCTTTAGCGTAAACTGAGCTAGCAATGAGAACAATTAAAAGAAGAAACTTCAATACTATCGGAAACATTATACCTCCCCCAGCTCTATACTAAAACAGACACCGTCATCACTATTGCTTACATGTAAGCTTCCTTTATGATGCTCTTCAATAATTATTTTTGACATATAAAGTCCCAAACCTGTCCCATTTTTTTCATCTTTAGTTGAGAAGTAAGGGTCAAATATATTCTCTACAATAGCAGGAGATATCCCTCCACCATTGTCACATATGCTAATGCATTTATCATGAGTGGTGATTTTTATATAAGCATTTTGAGTGCTTTTTTCTTTGAAATTATCTTGAGCATTTTTTAAAATATTTAAAATAACCTGCATCAGTTCACTATCATAAAGCTCATACTTCATATGTGAGTCATACTCTTGAATGATCTTAATAGTGTCATTTTCTAATGAAGCTTGAATGACATTAAGTGATTTCGAGATAACTTCTTCAAGGCTTATCGTTATAGCTTGTTTATTAGGCTTATAAAAATTTCTAAAATCATCAATAGTATGGGTTAAGTTTTGCACATATGTCTCTATATTTTCTAATCTTTGTAGAAAATACTCATGACACGCATCGACTCCCTCTTCAGTGTGAAGATCAAAGTTTTCTAACTCTAGTTTTAACTGTAAATTGACGGTTGTAGAAGAGATTGCACTTAAGGGCTGTCTCCACTGATGGGCTATCATGCTTATCATCTCTCCCATCTGTGCCATTCTGGAGTGTTGCAGAAGTTTTTGATCGTTGAGTCTATTTTTTTCTATCTCTGCTTCTACTCTTTTTTCAAGATTAGCATTCAGTGTTTCAAGATCAAATTCAGCTTGTTTTCTAGCATCAATATCGCGCCATACACCATAAACAAGATCTTCACCATCTAAACGAATTTGAGTAAGAACAATTTCAGTCCAAAAAGGTGTAGCATCTTTTTTATGATGTAACCATTCACAACTCGCCGTTCCTTCTGTGGACACCTCATGCATCATAGCGATCATTTTACGATGTGAATTTTCTCCATCTGATTGGTGTTTTGGACTAAATTTATCAATATGGGTGGATAGAAAATCTTCTTTCAAACTGAAGCCAAACATGGAGACAATAGCGCTATTGCAATCATAAAATCGGCCTTTTTTAATCAGTACAATGCCATCTGATGTATGATTGAAAATAGTTTTGAAACTATCTTGAAGCGTGCTTGCATCTCTAAGCATAATATAGTGTTTGTATCCTGCTAGAGAGTGGATTAAAAAAAAGACACTCAGTATAAAACTCAGTATGAGATAATATTCACCACCATGAATAAGAGTAGCTACAATAATAGGCATCATCATTAGAATAAAAAAAATAATAAAAGCATGAAAAACACTCGCTAGTGTAGAAAGAGAGCCCGCCGCTAAAGTAAAAATAACTACTAATATAACAAAAAGATTAATATCAGCAACACTATATAGAAAACTCATCCACACTACAATAGCGTATAAAAAAGCAGTGAAAGAACTTGCGATAATAGATATAAGGAGCTTATCTCCTAGATTCTTCTTTTCTTTGTCTATATCATAAATAAGACGCTTTGAGATTACAACCCTTATTATGAGAAGGATAAACGCTAAAGCTATCCAGATATTTAGGTATAAAAGAGGTACAAAACCGTAAAGTACAAAAACAACAACTATAGGAGCTAGAAAATTTGCTGCGATTGTTCCCATAAGTTGTGCTTTTGCCATACCTCGTATAAGATTAGGATGATAGTCAAGTTTAGAAAAAATTAAAGATTTCATCTATCGTATCCTTGTGAGATTTTTTTCTTCTATGGGCTGGGCAAAGTAAAAGCCTTGGTATTCATCTACATGTAAGGCTTTTAACATCTCGAAAATTTCTTTAGAATGGACATATTCTGCGATGACCTTAATGCCAAGTTCATGTGAAAACCCAACGATAGCTTTGACAAGGACATAAGATTTTTCATCGGTGTTAATGTTTTTAATTAAAGAGCCATCAATCTTGAGATAATCAGGCTCTATCTCTAAAATATAGTTAAAGTTTGAAAAACCACTTCCAAAATCATCAACAGCTATTTTCACTCCATATTGGCGAAAACGTTTGATAAATGCTTTTACATCATCATAGTTTTCAATACTTTCACTCTCTGTAATCTCAAACACAACATGGCTTCCAAGTTCAGGTGAGAGCCTAAAAAAGCAATCAATTTCATTGATTAACGTACTGTTTGTGATATCACCATACGTGAAGTTAAAACTCAGTGTATGATTGGAGTGATCTAGTAGGTGCAGGGCTTCAAATATGATATGTGAAGAGAGCGCGGAATAGAGACCTGTTTTAATGGCAACATTTAAAAAGAGAAAAGGAGAGATGAGTTTTTCTGAATCGGGTTCTTGTATGCGCATCAGTGTTTCATACTTGCTTATTTTTGCATTTTCATCAACAATAGCTTGATATACAGCTACAATTCGATTCGTGTCTATTGCTGATTTGATGACTTCTTTCCATGCTAAAGCGTCTCTCTCTTCATCTCTTTTATCAATTTTGCTCGAGTACATTATGTAGTGTTTTTTCTGCTTTTTAGCATAGTCTAGCGCGATTTTGGCACTTTCAAAAGCGTCAACTTGAGATGTAGAGATACCAATTCTAACATCTATAGAGATACTATCATCTCCAATGTCAATTTTAAAATCTTTTAATAATTTAAAAAACTTTTTAATATCATTCTCACATTTTTCACAATCAATCGTATCAATATTATCAAATAAAATAAACTCATCGCCAGAGAGTCTATAGAGTTGATAGGATGTACCTTGGATAAAGGCTAGTAGAAATTTAGCAAAATATTGGAGGACTAAGGAGCCTGTATTGACTCCGTAGATTTCGTTAATAACTTTAAATTTATCAATATCAATCATTAAAATTACAGGAGAACTAGCATTAGAAATATCTTCAAAAAATGAGTAGCGATTCAAAAGCCCAGTGAGTTCATCATAATGGAGTTTTTGATCAAGTTCAAAAGTCCGTTCTCTCACTTGAAGCTCTAGTGTTTTTTGATAATTATCATGCTCTTTTTTTAAGATAATTTTATCTGTTAATTTTTTAAGTGTGATAATAAACTGATCAAGATTGAGAGGTTTTATAATATATCCATCAACACCAAGTGAGATGCCATCAAGAAGGTAAGATGCTTCATTGTAAGCAGAGAGAAAAAGTACAGGAATCTCTTGATTGATTTCTCTAATCTTTCGCAACATCTCTATGCCATTTAGTTTAGGCATATTGATATCACTTAGAATAATATCAAAGGTTTGTGTTTGAAATTGCTCTAATCCATCCTCTCCATTGATGGCAACAGTAATATCGGTAAAAAAGTTTTCTAATAATTCAAGAGTCGATGCTCTTGCCAATGCATCATCTTCGACATAAAGAAGTTTTAAATCTTTTGATACTTTAGTAATATCTTTTATTTTCATGCTACATTCTTATACAGGTGATAAAAAAATTATAGTATCTTAGAGTGTCATGAAGTGTCAGAGGGTGTTTTTGAAGCTATAACCTGAGTTGGGCGTGTTATTTATAAGGTTTGGTGGTAATTTTTTTCGTAAGCGTTTGATTAAACTTTTAATAGTATCGGATGAAAATTTCTTTTCAGGTTCATTAAAAAACAGACAATCAAATAGCTCTAAAGCAGTAAAATTTTGTTCAGAATGTTCGATAAAAAAGTCAAAAAGATTTTTTTCGCTTTCACTTAGTTTAATGAGCGTCTCTTTTTGAGTCAGCGTCTTGTTTTTATGATCCCATACAAAATTATCGGGAAGTTCTCTATATCGTAAAGACTCTTTGTCACTTTCAAGTTCAAGGCAGGCATCAAACAAGGTAGAGAGTACCTGATCTAAACTAAGAGGCTTTTGCATAAAACCACTGACTCCGATATTGATAAGTTCTATGAGGTACTCGGTGTCATTATAAGCAGATACGATAAGAACTTTCTGATTTTCATTGATTTTAAAGAGTTCTTTAGCAAGTGCAATGCCATCCATGCGAGGCATCGCAATATCACTGATAATAAGATCAATGTAAGCGCCATTTTTATCAAAATACTCTTCATAAACTTCAAGAGCATTCAAACCATCTTGGGCAATAAAAAGCTCTTTAAACAGATCTTCAAAAAGTTCAGACGTTGATTCTCTTAACATGCAATCATCTTCAACATAGAGAAGGGACAACTCTTGTGCTAATCTTTTTAACTCGTTAACTCTCGACATAAAATATTATAGCAAAATTAACTTTACATGTAAGGGAATCTCTAATAATGCCAGTATGTTCCAACTATTAATAAAAAAATTAAGAATACAACCCAAACGAGGTAGGATTTGGGAATAAAACACCCTTATGGCTATTTGGGTTTTTGTATTAGACTTGTTGTGATTTTTCATCGCTGCTCTTAGCGTTTCAAAAGCTTTTAAAATAAAAACCACTATACTATTTTTACATATCTCTATTTGGAATTTATTATGAAACGGCTCTTACTTATATTAGCACTATCCCTTGGTATCATCATCACACTTGCCATACTATCAAAGCCTTTTATTTATACCAATGATCTCCTCACACGAAGTGATTATGAAAATATCGCTTACAAGGCTAGAGACTATTTTAGCGATAACAATAGTACTGACTTTAACCATATTGATGAATTGCGCTATCTTGAATCAAAGCTTGATGAGCGTGAACAATACCTTGCGACAAGTAGTCATTTAGAGTTCATTCAACCCAAAGAGCCGCGACTTCTTATGCACAATATTGAGCGCGATATTTGTGTTGACATTGCCAATAAAGATAAAGAATTTAACTGTTTTCGCCGAACAACTGCTGAAGATACCTACAAGTACTCTCTCTCATTTAGACTCATGCCATCTCGTTTCAATAGCTAAACGAGATAGATTTTATTCTTACACGGTAGCTCTGAATTGATCATTAACGCTGTCGCATAGACCCCACTCTCGACACAAGTACTTGAAATAACGGTCGCCGAAAGCATCTCTTTTTCCACCTTA
>JAYEGP010000074.1:0-20750 GCA_034659135.1 Campylobacterota bacterium | reverse complement strand
AATTTCTAATATTACAAGAGAAGTGAATTTTGAGAAGCAAATGCATAGCCTTCGAACTACTAAATTCGCCGCGATCTCTTAAGACTTTAGCACTTTTATTGATGCCATCGAGGTTTCTGGCGCTGAAGCTATGATGGGTGGCGAGCATTTTCAAGATGGTAGTGCACTGGCACAACAGCTTTATGATAGTTGATCATATCATCTGTGTTTTTTAAGCAGGACTTTTATAAATTTTAGCGATAATATTTAATCTTACATGTAAGGCTTTGCATGAGTGAAAAACAGAACTGTTACCTCTTAGATACTTCGGTCATCCTTGATGATCCTGCCAATATTTTAAAAATCTCTCAAAATAATGAAAATGCTGTCGTCATTACTAATATTGTCCTCGCTGAACTCAATAATAAAAAAGATGATATGCGTGGAGAAGCGGGCTTTAGAGCACGTGAGTTTTTTCGTCTTGCCGATAATGGAAATGGCACGACAGTGAGCTTTGATGAACTGCCCCCATGCATGCAAAATTGTCAATCTTCAGAAGTGTGTGCTGAGGATAAGTATTATCGAATTACTATTAATTTTGACCGTTCACTGCATGGAGGTGATGTGGTTCCTATTGATCTGTATACGATATATCGTGATGTGTATCGTGCGAGTCATAATTTTTATGAGGTCAAAGGTCTTAATGATGCTAAGATTGGAGAGATCGCTAAAGATTACTCCTTTACGCTACTGACAAATGACATCTCTTTTAAAATTGCCGCTGAGGTTCAAGGGATTCAATCGCAAAGTATTCATAATGCCAGTGTTGATGATGTTGATAAAATAGAGTTTTCACACATGGGGTATTATACGCAAGAGCCTAAGCTTATTGAGAGTGAAGAGTATTTTAACTTTGAACAGTTTAGTTTTATTCAAGAAGCTAAGAGTTCGAACAATGAGATCTATGAGACAGGAATTCAGCGTTATGCGCTGAGTCATAATAAGCATCTTGAGTGGTGCGATTTTGACAAACGTTTTGGTGAGTATTTTGATGAGACCTTGATTCGTCCTATTAACCTGGAGCAGAAGTTTTACTTCTCTATCTTGACCCATCCTCAAAACTATGTGACTGTAGTCGCGGGTTCAACAGGTTCGGGTAAGACACTTATCGCACTTCAAGCGGGTCTAGAGCTTTTAAATGAAGGTCTTGTTGAGGGAATCGTATATGCTCGAAATACGGTAACGGCCAACGATACCCACTCAGAATTGGGCTTTCGAAAAGGGGATGAAGAGCAGAAACTGGGCTATTTTATGTATCCCCTTTATGCGGCAATCAACTTTACGATTGAGCATCAAAACAAACACTCTATCGAAGCACGTGTCGAGTATACGGGCAATGTGAACTCTACCAAAAGCGAAAATGCCACGGTCAATTTTATGGCGAAGCATAATATAGAAGTGATGGATATCGCCCATCTTCGAGGTACGACGATTTCACGTAAGTTTGTCATCATCGATGAGGCGCAGAATATGACCAATGCTACTTTGAAACTGATTGGAACGCGTATGGGAAATGAGACACGACTGGTGGTGATGGGTGATACTCGCCAAATTGATCATCCTTTTCTCTCACGTCGTAGAAATGCCTTGGTGACACTCTTGAATAAGGCTAGAAACAGTAATTTTATTGCAGGAATCCAACTGCGTCATACCATACGTAGTGAAGTGGCGAATTGGTTTGATACAAACCTTTAGATAGCCTTTTTTTAAATAATTTTTGTTATTATGTTTAACTTTGCAATATTAAAGAGGACTAGATGGATACGATTCGAGTATTAGCTGTAGATGATGAACCTTTTAATCTTGACCTGATTGAAGCGGCATTTGCCTTAAATGATGATGTCAATATTACCTATGCAGAAGATGGTTTTAAGGCCTTGGCTTTTTTAGCTGAGCAGAGCTTTGATGTGGTGCTTTTAGATATTAGTATGCCACGTCTTAATGGGGTGCAGGTTTTAGAGAAGATTCGAGACGATGAAGCTCTAGCACAGCTTCCTGTCTTAATGGTGACTGCAAATCCTGAGAAAAAGCATGAGTGTCTTGCTAAGGGTGCTAGTGATTTTATTGCTAAGCCTTACGATATTGAAGAGCTACAGCTTCGAACCCTTAACTATGCAAAAATAAATAAATATCATGAACAGATGAAAGATTATAGTGTCTCTTTGGAAAAAGAGGTACAAAAACGTACGGCTGAGCTTCAAGAGAGTCTTGGATTGGCTAAAGCGACAGAGCATGAGATCTCTATTCGCCTTGGACGCGCCTCAGAGTTTCGTGATCTTGAAACGGGTGGTCATATTAAACGTATGAGTTATTACTCAGAACATTTAGCACGTCTGTATGGGCTTGATGACGCTGAGTGTGAGCTGGTCTTATATTCTGCACCTCTGCATGACATTGGTAAAGTGGGCATTCCTGATTCTATTCTTTTAAAGCCAGGACGTTTTGAAGGTAATGAGTTTGAAATTATGAAACAACATGCTGCACTTGGTGCTAAAATGCTTGAAGATGCGGATCAGTTCCCTGTACTTAAGGCAGGACATATCATAGCTCTGGAGCATCATGAAAAGTTTGATGGCAGTGGCTATCCTCTTGGTAAAAAAGGTGAATCTATTCATCTTTACGCACGAATCGTGGCGATATCAGATGTCTTTGATGCGCTGAGTTCCAAACGTGTTTATAAAGATCCGATGCCACTTGAAAAGACACTTAGCATTATGAAAGAGGGCGCAGGGACACATTTTGATCCTCAGCTTATTGATCTTTTTATGAATAATCTTGATGATTTTTTGAGTATTCAAAAGCGTTTTCCCGATAGTGATAATCATCACTCCATTTTAGATCTGATAAATGAGGCACAATGAGTAAAGTATTAGTAGTAGAAGATAATGAGTTTAATTCGATAGTTCTTAAAGATATGCTTGAAATTATTTTTCCAGGCATTGAAGTTGATGTTCACGACTCTGCACTGCTCTCATTAGAGATAGGGGGTCATGAAGCGTATGATCTGATTTTGAGTGATATTGATATGCCAGGTATGAGTGGTATGGAGTTTTTTACCCATCTTCGAGAGGTACTTAATGTTACGATGCCTATTATTGCCGTCACTGCCTTAGCCGTCACTGGCGATAAAGAGAAGATACTAATGCATGGCTTTGAAGCGTATATCTCAAAACCGATAGATTTTGATGAACTTGGTAAGGTTGTGGCACCTTTTTTAGCGAGTAGCTAAATGCAAAATATCCAAGAGCTTTTAAATGATTTTAATATTAGTGATGAAGATATTAAAGCTAGAGATAATTTTAATGAGTATCTTGTCTCCTTAGCTTCGGTCTTGGTTGATGAGTTTTATGCCTTGTATCTTAAGCCAAATGTGGAACTTATGCGATATTTGGAACATACTGATGGTGCACTACTCCTAAAAAGAATTAAAGATTTTTTCGTTTTTATTTTCTCTGCACCGATGGATGAACCCTATTTTAAACGTATAGAGTATATTGGTTTTGTTCACTTCTCTATTAAACTGCCCCCTTCAAAAGTGAGTTATGGATTTTGGGCAATCAATCAGCTTATTGTCAAAATGGCTGAGGTGAATGATGTGGTTAAAAGTTCACATGGCCTTATCTCAAAGATACTTGTTCTTGTTGAGCATGTAATGAATGATAGTTACAATCAGCATGAACGAAAGCGAAGTGGTGACAAGGCTCAGGACAATCAACTCTTAGGAACTTTTGATACGCTTTATAGTGCCTTGCAAATTCATCGTGTTAATTTGAAAAAAATAGCATCATATCATGAAGGTACTCTAAAGAAAAAAGAGCTTTTAGAAAGTATTATGTTGGATCCAGAGCATTGCACGATGGGAAAAATGCTGAGTCAACTGCAAGAAAATAGAGCTTTTATAGAGAGCTTTGGTGTTAATATTATGGCGATTGAAGCCTTACATGTAAGATGGCATGAAAATTTTTCGAAATTTATCGCTGATGATATTTCACAAAGTCAAGCTCATGAGTGTATGATACAGATGCAAGCGCTCACCGAGGAGATAACCGCCTTAGTGGATATCCCTTTAAAAGAGTATAGTAATGATAGCTTTTTATCATTGAACTCTGGTATCAAGGCGATGCATTATATGGTAGAGATATTTCATCTCAAGCCTTTGGCTTCAGAAGATGATAATATTATGTATCTCATGGATACTTTTGAGAAAAATTTGAATGCACATTTTTCTTGGGCATTTGCATCTATTGTGATACAAGATGCGATTCCTGATACCATCAATTATGACCTTTATCGTGTATTGCATTACGCGAATCAACGAATCTATATAGGTATCAATATTAAAGAAGGGGTAGAGCGCTCCTATCTTTTAGAGATGCTTTCACTTCTGTTTGAAGCCTTTGATATGAATCTTTCAATAAAAGAGAGAGAACGCTCTTTGATGCACTTTGCTGACAAGGCAGAGAGTGCTAACCGTGCAAAAGATATTTTTCTAGCCAATATGTCTCATGAACTACGGACGCCACTTAATGCTATTACAGGTTTTTCGCAGATTTTAATGATGCGACCTGATACTCCTGATGGGGTGAAAGGCTATGTTGAAAAGATCAATATGGCAGGGGGTAACTTATTAAATCTGGTCAATACTATTTTGGATTTTGCTAAATTAGAATCTGGAAAAATGCAGTTTAATCCACAATTAAGCAGTTTAAGTGAAATCTTAAATGAGGTCAAAACCTTGGTCACTCCCATGGCTGATAAAAAATCAATTGCGATAAGCTTTCCAAATGTACAATCGCTAAGCTTACTTCTTGATGCCAACCTTTTTAAGCAAGTTTTGATCAACCTCATGAGTAACGCTATTAAATTTACACCAGATAGTGGGAGTGTAGCCCTCGATGTTAGCTATGATAAGGCACTTAAAGAGTACGTCTTTGGTGTCAAAGACAATGGCGTTGGTATATCATTAGAAAATCAAAAAGCCCTTTTTCAAGCGTTTTCACAGATAGATAATGTGTATCAAAAAGAGCAAAAAGGGACAGGGTTAGGGCTGATGATCAGTAAAAAAATCGTTGAAGAGCTTCACCAAGGACGACTTTGGGTTGAGAGCCAAGAAGGCGAGGGGAGCTGTTTTTATATCGCATTGCCGATTCCTTTTATAGAATCACACACGTATATGGTTTCACAAGCGCAAGGAGATCAGCAACTTTTAGTGGTTGAAGACAGTGTTGAATATCAAGAGTTGATTGCAGATCATCTTAAAGAGGACTATAACATTACCTTCACTGATACCGTAAATCGTGCCAAAGAGCTTCTGATTAGTAATCGTTATGATTTTATTATTTTAGATTATTTCCTTATAGATGGGGTCAGCTCAGAGATATTACAGTTTATGGATGAAGAGAATATTGATATTACATGTATTGTTATCTCTGCTGAAGATGATGTACATATAGCACAATCACTCAGTGGTTTTAGTAATTTAAAAAGTATTTTAAGTAAAGATGATATACATGATATCTGTAGCACACTAAAGACTTCAAAGGAGGTACTGTGAGAAAGTTATTATCGCTTTTTAGAGATTCTACTATTGGACCCATCATTGGTGTTAGTATTACTTTGAGTATTGGCCTGTTTTATCTTATCCCTTATCTTTCTAAAAATTATGAGAAAGAGCAGAGTGTGATTCAAGCAGAACGTTTAGTAGCGCACATACGGATGTTTCGTAGTTATTATAATGATCATATTCTAAGTAAAGTGCGTCAGAAGACAGATCTTCGTATTAATTATGATCATAGAGACTTCAATGATACCTTACCATTACCTGCTACAACGGTGCATGATTTAGGAGAGATGTTCACTGAAGGGGGTGACATAGGCGTTACCATGTACAGTAACTATCCTTTTCCAAATAGAGAAGATCGAATACTCGATAGTTTTCAGATACGTTCTTTGCAGTATCTTCTCAAGCATCCTGATAAAATTTATACGGAATTTGATGAAACACAAGGTGCCTATCGTTCAGCTTTTCCAGATTTTTTAAGTGCTCCGGGCTGTGTCTCTTGTCACAATACGCGTCTCGACACGCCAAGAAATGACTGGAAACTTGGCGATATCCGCGGTGCTATTGAAGTTGTCACACCTGCTGATAGTGCAATGGATTCAGGTAAAGAGATGAGTCTGTATATCATTACTTTTGTGGGGCTGAATCTTCTTGTTTTGATCATTCACTACTCTATTCTCTCTTATCGCAGATCGCATCGCTTGCAAAGTAAAAATAAGACGCTTGAGGATGAAGTGAGTATCCGTACTAAAGAACTTGAACATCAAAATCAGATTTTAGCAGAGTATAAACAAGCTGTTGATGATGGCGCTATTGTTTCTAAGACGGATTCTAAAGGTAGAATCACGTATGTAAATGGTGCATTTGAAGAGATTTCAGGGTATAAAAAAGAGGAGTTGATTGGTCATAACCATAATTTAGTGCGGCATCCCCTTAGTCAAAAGAGTCTGTTTGATGACCTATGGTTGAGCATTAAAGCTAAAAAAGTTTGGAGTGGTGAGATACAAAATCGGGCAAAAGATGGAAGCTCCTATTTTGTTCACGCTACGATCAGTCCTATTGTTGATGAGAATGATGAGGTTATAGAATATTTAGCCATACGCTACGACACAACACAGTTTCACAAAGCGATAGAGAAAGCACAAAAAGCAGAGCAGGCAAAAGGACAGTTTCTGGCCAATATGTCTCATGAGCTTCGTACTCCTTTAAATGCAATTATAGGTTTTTCTCAGATACTACAGCATCGTAAAAGTATCCCTGAGGGAGAACTTGCTTATGTAGATAAGATATTGATATCGGGGCAAAACCTTTTAAAATTGGTAAATACGATTTTAGATTTTTCTAAAATTGAAGCGGGAAAGATGGAGTATTATCCTTCCGAGTTTTATTTAGGGGCACTTATTCGTGAAATGCAGGTTCTTGTTGAACCTCAGGCTCAAGAGAAGAAATTAGATCTTACCGTGCCAAGCTTTGAGATAGACCAAGCTATTTTTGCCGATATGCAACTGATAAAACAGGTCCTTATTAATCTTGTGAGTAATGCTATTAAATTTACTCCAGAAGAGGGAAAAATTACAATCGCCTATAACTTTATTGATGAAGAACATCATTTTAGTATTTGTGATACGGGAAGTGGTATTGCCAAAGAAGAGCTTAAGCAGCTTTTTACCCCTTTTATACAAGGTAGTGATGCTGTAAATGGTGCCATCAAAGGTACGGGCTTAGGTCTGGCGATTACGAAACGAATTATTGAAGAAATTCATCATGGAAAAATAGAAGTTCAAAGTGAGCTTGGTAAAGGCAGCTGTTTTAATTTTAGTATTCCATCAAACTTAGAAGCGTTTGTAAAAGGTGATGCGTGATGAGTGATGAGCATAAAAACAATCCCTTGCATGGCATAAAACTAAAACAGATACTTGAAGAGTTAGTAGCACATTATGGCTGGGATGGTTTGGCGAGAGAGATCGATATTCGCTGCTTTATATTTGATCCGAGTATTAATTCGAGTTTGAAGTTCTTGCGCAAAACCCCTTGGGCACGAAAAAAAGTAGAAGATCTTTACTTGTGGATGATAAAAAAAAGCTTACCTTGAATTTTTTAAATACATATGTCAAAAAAAAGTGATATAATGATTTTATGACAATCAATAATGTGATTATCAATAAAATTTAAGAGGTGTGAAATGAAGCAAGAATTAAAAGAGAAACTTGAAAAAGTTGTAACGCTTGTTGACAAGTTAATGATTGATCCAGACATTGAGATCGAGTATTGCATACCAGAAGTAGCAACGACATCTGATAGTTGTAGTGTTAGTGGAGATCCCTATATCTCTGTAAAATATGATGAAGATAAATATGTTGAGCGTAAAATTCGTTTAACAGATAAGTATCTGGATAATTCAGCTGAGGAGATTGCTAATTTGGTTACATTCTCAATTGAGCAGTTTAAAGCAGAGATCGATTCCGTTCAAATGGGTTAAGTTTTGAGGCTATTGCCTCAAAACAAATTAGATAGGTAAAACGCGGATTTTGCTTGAAAGTTTTTCTTTAAGCGTATTTTCAATCGCGTAAAGCGTTCCTGTTGTTGAACTTGCACAACTTGAACATGCTCCAAGATATCGAATATAAACATCGATGTTCTCATCGCTCTCTTTAACATCAATAACTTCCATATTACCACCATCCATGACAAGAAACTGACGTAGGTTTTCATCGACAACGGCGTCAATTGCTTTGATTTTTTGAACAATAGTCATCGTTTCAAAATCACCCGTTTGACCGGCGTCAGCTGCTGCTGCCAACTTCTCTTGATCCATCTGTTGACGTACATCAGCAAGAATGTCAACAAGGTAGTGCTCACGATCTTCGTGACCCCCTGGTTTGATACATGACTTACAAAATCCACCAGCTTTAGTGTAGTCTGTGACTTGCTCAACTGTAGTTAAGTCATTAATACGAATCACTTCATGAAGTGTCCCTAGAGAGACACGTGCACATTCACATACGATGATTTCATCTTCAAAACTTTCTGCATCAACACCCATATAAAGACCGGCTGCTTTTTTAATAACATCATACGCCATTACTGAACAGTGCATTTTTTGTGGTGGAACGGCTGGTGTCTCAGGGTCGTCACGAAGGGCTAGCTCAACATCGATGTTGGTAATTTTAACGGCTTCTTGAACCGTTTTACCGATACAAAGTTCTGTCATAACATCAGATGATGCGATGGCTGTACCACAACCAAAACTTTTGAATTTTGAGTTGACGATTTTATCACTTTCAGGTTCAATTTCCCAGTAAAGACGTACTGCATCTCCACAAGATTCTGCACCAAAGTCAGCAACAATAAGCTTGTTGCCGTGTTCTGCTGCTTCATCTTCAGTAATCTCACCTTGGTGCTGAGGGTTATTCATTAATGTTGTTACTTTATCCGAGTATGCGTCCCATAATGAGCCGCCTAGTAAATCATCTTTTGCCATAATGTATCCTTTTTATCTAAATATTTTTATCTTAGTGGTGGTGAAGTTCGCACTCTTGAACTTCTCCGCCTGGTGTGGGTTGCACTTTTGCAAATGAACTTGATATTTGACGTAAACGTGTTACCGCATTGGTGAAATGATTGATAACATAATCGACTTCTTCATCCGTTGTAAAACGACTCAGGCTTAAACGAATACCCGTATGAGCGAGCTCATTATCGGCGCCGATGGCTAACATAACCGTATTGGCTTCAAGATCTTCAGAAGCACAGGCTGAACCTGTTGATGCCCCAATTTGACCATTGTTAAGATCCCAAAGCATCCCTTCACCTTCAACTCCACGAATAGAGATAAGGATTGTATTTGGTGTACGATTTGAGCGATCACCCACGGTAAATGTTTCAGGAATATTGGCAATAAGTGCGTCTTCAAGACGGTCACGTTTGGCAGCGATAGCAATAGACTTTTCTTCAATGTCTTGAGTTGCAAGCTCAATTGCCTTTCCCATACCTACGATATAAGGAACGTTTATCGTTCCAGAACGACGTCCACCCATATGCTCACCACCGTGCATTAGTGGAGAAAGGTCCTGAGAGTCTTTAATATAAAGTGCTCCAATACCTTTAGGCCCATGAAACTTATGCGCTGACATTGACATAAAGTCAACATTAACGCTTTGCATATCTACAGGAATCTTACCGACGGCTTGAACACCATCACTATGAAAAAGAACACCTTTATCTTTACAGATGTCACCAATCTCTTTAATTGGAAAGATCATTCCTGTCTCATTATTTGCCCACATGATGCTCACAAGTGCTGTTTTATCAGTAATAAAACTTTTGACGGTGTGTGCCTCAACAACGCCTTGCTCATTAACAGGAAGATAGGTGACTTTAACCCCACGATCTTCTAAAAACTTACATGTAGAAAGAACTGAAGGGTGTTCGATCTCTGTTGTCACGATATGGTTTTTATCGCCATTAAGGATTTTATCAATCCACACCGATTGAAGTACCCAGTTGTTTGACTCGGTAGCACATGAAGTGAAAACAATATCATCACTGTCCGATGCATTGATCGCTGTATATACTTGATCAATAGCTTTAGAGATCGCTGGATGCGACGCGGTGCCAAATTTATGAATTGAATTTGGATTACCATAAAGCTCGGAAAAGAATGGCATCATTGCCTCTACAACTTGTGGATCTACCATTGTTGTAGCGTTGTTGTCCATATAAACTTGCATCTAATTTCCTCTATTTTTTAATTAAGACAAATTTTGTCTTGTTTTGATTCTGAGATAATAAAGCAAGTGTTGTTATAGATGGCTTAAGGAATCTTTATACGTATTTTGGTTTAAGAATAGAGATTAATTCATAATCTCTATAAGGCTATCGCTGGCAAACTTAAAAGTTGTTTTAAAAGTAGAACCTTGAATTAAAAAACGCTCCATGGGCTCTTTTTTAGCCAAGGCCTCATCGAGCTCTGGATCTGTCCCTTTAGTGTAAGCACCAATACGAATTAACATCTCATTTT
This sequence comes from Campylobacterota bacterium, assembly GCA_034659135.1. Lineage (GTDB taxonomy): Bacteria > Campylobacterota > Campylobacteria > Campylobacterales > Sulfurimonadaceae > S010-53. Next base: position 10,131 of record JAYEGP010000074.1, on the reverse strand, counting down.
CTTTTAAGAGAGTATAAAGTTTACGAAATTTTCGCGCGGCTTCAAAATGCTCTACTGAGATGATATCATTCATGATCCGTGAAGCGGAGTTTAAAATATGTATAGGAGGATAGATTCCAAAATCGGTCAATTCCCGTGAGAGTACAATATGCCCATCAAGAATAGAGCGGGATTGATCGGCAATAGGATCACTCAGATCATCACCTTCAACCAAGATCGTAAAAAAGGCAGTAATGGAACCTTTACCTACTTCTTTCCCAGCACGTTCCATCAGTTGCGGTAACAGTGTTAGTGAAGAGGGGGGATAGCCTTTTGAAGTGGGAGGCTCACCGAGTGCGAGACCAATTTCACGTTGTGCCATGGCAAAACGTGTGACAGAATCCATGATAAATAGAACGTCTTCACCTCGGTTTTTAAAATACTCTGCAACACTCATTGCCGAGAAAGCCCCATATTTTCGCATGAGAGGTGAATCATCACTTGTTGCTACGATAATGACAGTGTTTTCTAAATTTCCACCGAGATTTTTTTCAATAAACTCAGGTACTTCACGTCCTCTTTCACCAATCAGCGCAACGACTTTAATAGGGGCTTCTGCGCCTCGGACAATCATACCCATTAAGGTAGATTTACCCACACCACTTCCTGCAAAAATACCCAGTTTTTGCCCTTTGCCACAGCTGAGCAGTCCATCAATAGTTTTAACCCCAACACTAAATTGCTCATCAATCATACCGCGACGCATTGCTGCAATAGGTGCTTTCATGATGGCCTCTGTCTGATGGGTGTGAATAATTCCTTTGTTATCAATAGGATTCATAAAAGGATCGACAACACGGCCTAACAAACCTTTTCCGACAGGTATGCTCATGCCGTTGTTGTTAAGATAGACCTTGTCACCTACGCGAAAACCTTCTATGAAACTAAACGGGCTTATAAAAAATTGTTCGGTATCGATTTCCGTGACCATGCCCAATGTAGTAGATCCATCCGTTTGTGAAACAATTGACACAGTATCCCCAATACTGATAGGTAGACCTTTTGCAATCATTATGGTTGCACTGATTTTAGTGATTTCACCAAAAGCTAAAGAGTGCTTTTGATTAGAGATACGTTCTTTGAGCGTTTTAAGAGACATTGTTTACATGTAACACTAGTAGCGTGTTCCCGCGGGTGCATTAATAAGGTTGAAAAACTCAGAACGTGTTTTTTCATCGCGCTTAAAAAGACCACGCAAGGCACTTGATGTCGTTGTAGAGTTGATCTTTTCGACACCACGCATCTCCATACACATATGACGCGCTTGTATGACGACAGCAACACCTTTTGGCTGAATTGTCTTCATAAGGGCATCAGCAATTTGTTCAGTTAACTGCTCTTGAATCTGCATGCGCCGTGAAAAAACATCTACAACTCGTGGTATTTTTGAGAGACCGACGACTTTTCCATCAGGAATATAAGCCACATGAGCGCGTCCTATAATAGGCAAAAGATGATGCTCACAGGTTGAATAGAGCTCAATATCTTTAATCAATACCATCTCATCATTACTGGATGTGAAAAGGGCAGATTCTAAGATGGCTTGGGGATCTTCTTGATAACCACCATACATAAATTGATACGCCTTAAAAACACGTTCAGGAGTCTTTAAAAGTCCTTCTCGTGTCACATCTTCTCCGACACTTTTCATCATCGTCCTTACAGCATTTTCAAACTGTTCTTGTTCTTGTGATTTCAATTATAATCCTCGATGGTTATAGTAATGCATAACAATAGCACTAAATAGCTTATGCTTTACATGTAAGCCATGAAGCTTTGTTATCTCAGCCTTTTCTTAACTCTTTTTTGATACTATTGTCCAAATTATTATGAACGTATTGTGCTTTTACATGTAAAGACATTTTGATGTAAAAGGGTACGAACCAAAGGAAGTAAATGGATATTAAAGCCAATAAAATCGATGACGCAAATGCAGAAATTGTAGCGACAATTTCTCAAGATGAAGTGAGTGCAAACGTAGAAAAGATTGCTAAAGAGTTAACTAAAACAGCAAGTATTGCTGGTTTTCGTAAGGGTAAAGTACCAGTTTCAGCAGTAAAAAAACAGTACGGTGATCGTCTTGTTCAAGATGCAGAAGCTGAAGCGCTACGTACACTGTTAGCAGATGCACTTAAAGAGATGGATATCGATAATGCAACACTTATTGGTGAGCCTCAAATTACAAAATTTGATAAAGGCGAGGATAAAATTGAAGTTGAAGTTAAAGTAGCGATGCGTCCAGACATTAATACTGAAGGCTATGCGGATATGGTTGATGCATTTGATAAGCCAGTCATCAGTGATGAAGATGTCGATACTCGTATCAAAGAGCTTTCTGAAGCACAAGCTGAATTTATAGATGTAGAAGAAGATCGTGCACTTATCGAAGGTGATACAGCAAAAATTGATTTTGAAGGTTTTGTTGATGGCGAAGCTTTTGATGGTGGAAAAGCTGAAGGTTTTTCACTCAAACTTGGAAGCGGTCAATTCATTCCAGGCTTTGAAGAGCAAGTTGTTGGTATGAAGAAAGATGAAGAGAAAACGGTTGCAGTGACCTTCCCTGAAAGTTATAACAGTGAAAAACTAGCAGGAAAACCAGCTGAGTTTAAAGTTAAAGTTCAAGGTATTCAGACAAAAGCGGATCTTGAACTTAATGACGATCTTGCTAAGAAAATGATCCCTGGTGAAGAGAATGCTGATATGGCAATGCTACGTAATCAAGTTAAAAATCAACTCGAAAATGAGACGCTAACAAAGTTGTATAACGAAGATCTTAAACCAAACCTACTTGAGACTTTTGTAGAGAAATTTGAATTTTCACTGCCTGATTTTGTTGTTGAACAAGAGATGGATATGGCTCTTAATAAACATGCGCAGAGTATGGAAGAAGCAGAGCTAAATGCACTTAAAGACGATGCCGAAAAAGTAAAAGAGCTTCGTGAAACATTTCGTGATGATGCAGCGCGTAGTGTTAAAGCAACATTCATCATTGATAAACTAGCGCAAAATGAGGGTATTACTATTGCAGAACAAGAAGTGATGCAAACGATCTATTTTGAAGCAATGCAGATGGGTCAAGATCCAGAGCAAGCTTATAAACATTATCAAGAGTCTGGTTACCTTCCGGCAATTCAGATGGCAATGATCGAAGACAAGGTTCTTAGTAAATTGCTTAATGATAAGATTAAAGCGTAATGAGTTATATCCCTTACGTCATTGAGAAGACAGGACGTGGTGAGCGTTCTTATGATATCTATTCACGTCTTCTAAAAGACCGTATTATCATGCTAAGCGGTGAAGTTAACGATGCGGTTGCATCATCGATAATCGCCCAGATGCTTTTTTTAGAAGCTGAAGATCCAGAAAAAGATATCTATTTCTACATCAACTCACCCGGTGGTGTGGTGACTTCTGGAATGGCAATGTATGACACCATGAACTACATTCGTCCAGACGTTGTGACGATCTGTATCGGTCAAGCTGCATCTATGGGTGCATTTTTACTCAGTTCGGGTGAGAAAGGTAAGCGTTATGCGTTGCCTCATGCTCGTATTATGATTCATCAACCTCTTGGTGGGACACAGGGTCAAGCAACAGATATCGAAATTCAAGCTAATGAAATCTTACGTATGAAGAAAGAACTTAATCAGATATTGGCTAAAAATACAGGCCAAACGATTAAAAGAGTTGAAAAAGATACGGATCGTGATAACTTTATGAGTGCTAAAGAGTGTGTAGAATATGGTATGATAGATGAAATTCTTTTAAAAAAAGAGGATGTAAAGTAAGCTATGAGTGAGAGTAGAGATCAATTAAGTAGCGGTATCAGTGTAAATGCTCTTGGTGAACCGACAAGTGATCTTGAAATTTACTCAAAAGAGGTTTTAACAGCTTTAGTCCATGATAACCTCCCTCCTACCCCAAATAATTTTGCTATGTACTTTGATCGACTTATGGAAGAGAAAAGTGATAGTTTTAAAAAGCAGGTTAACGGGATATTAGAACTTGAAGATGATAACGACGATGAACAGAGTATGGAGCTTGAAAAAAGCTTGAAGCAAGGTTTTACATCGGTTAAAAGCATACTTCAAGTCGGTGCCAATCTCTATAAGAATATGGCATTGATGACAAAAATTTTAGATAAACATAAAATTGAACTACAAAATTCACCTGAGGCGAAAACTGTTCTACGTGTTGTTAACAGTCTTGATAATGATGTTAGCAAGCTGAACGGTATCTTGAAAAAACAGACTACTCATATGAAAACTCTGTACGATGAGACGGCATCGATAGTCAAAAATGTTGAAAATGAAACAATTTTTGATAATCAGTATGGTCTTTATAATCGACGTTATTTTATAAGTAAGCTGGAGCAAGAAGCACAGCTAATGGTTGAATTTAAACATAAAAGTTCACTGATTGCTCTAAAACTTGCTCGTGAGATTGATTCTCAGGTTAATAGTGAGAAAGCCTTAAATCTCATGACGCGTACCATAGCAAGACTTCTTCTTAAAACTTCACGTCGAAGTGATATTATTGCACATTATGGTCAGGGTATCTTTGTGATGATGCTTAAGCACACCAATATTGATAATGCTAAAAATGCTGCACAACGCCTTTATGATCTTGTGGCATCAAGTAACTTCTTTCTAGCCGAACAAGAGATTAATCTTAAAGTCGCGATTGGTGTGAGTGAAATTTCTAGTCGAATGAATACTGATGAGATACTTGTCTGTACCATAGAAGCGATGGATCGATGCAATGAAGATGAAAAATCACATTATGAAGTATGCGAACGATAATTATGCAGTTACCTATAGTAGTCTATCCCGATAAACGTCTTAAGAAGATCTCAACTGAGGTCACTGTTTTTGATGCGACCTTGCATAGTTTTTTAGATGATATGTATGAGACAATGATGAGCTCAAATGGTATTGGTTTAGCGGCGATTCAGGTTGGAAACCCCATTCGAGTTTTGATTCTAAACCTTCCAGATGATGAGGGTGAGCAGTCAAAAGATAATCTTATTGAGGTGATTAATCCCGAGATTAAGACTTTAGAGGGTTCTATATTCTATCAAGAGGGTTGTCTTTCTGTTCCTGGTTTTTATGAAGATATTGAACGTTATGAACATATCGTTTTAGCGTATCAAGATCGTGATGGAAACAAGAAAACTTTAAAAGCTGATGAGCTTTTAAGTGTAGCGATACAGCATGAGATTGATCATTTAAATGGTAAGCTTTTCATTGAAAAACTTGCTTATTCTCGCCGTAAAAAGTTTGAAAAAGAGTATAAGAAAAACTTAAAAAACAAGAAGTAAGCTTAGGCTTCTTCTTTCTGCTCACTCACTAACCACTGCAGATAATTAATAAATTTTTATAAACCCCAATAAATAGGGAATTAAAGCCTATTTAAATTTTATTTATTTTTAGTTGTACACAGTTGTACACTTTTAAGAGCTTATTTCGATATTTATGAAATTACGTTTCCGCCATTTTTCAACAGAATTTTTATCAAACATAACTTTCGTATTTTTACCTTGTATGTCTGGTTTTTCTAAATCTTCAATGGGTAGTAATGGGTCTTCTCTTTTCCGATACTTATCAATTTCATCTCGATTCCAACCATAGATTTCAAAAAGGTCTTTAATTCTTAAATGTTGTTTTGTCGAGAGTAACATTTGAACTCTAATTTCTTTAATCTCATCCATTGCTTCTGCCTGTTTTTTCATAGTCAGGCTGTCATAAACTTTTTTAAGGTTATCAGCATAGTGAGTCACTAATAACTGTAACTTATTTCTTATAATGCTCCCCAAAAATAGAACCAGTTAATTCAGTTTTTTTATTCCAAATGTTAAGATTGAAATAGAGAATATAGGGATAAGAAAATGAGCGTAAAAAGAAAAACATACAGTGCTGATTTCAAAGCGAAATTGGTTTTAGAAGTTTTAGAGGGTGAGAAAACAGTAAATGAGATTGCAAGTGTATACGAGGTGCTTCCAGTAAGTCTTAAAAATTGGAAAAAGCAATTTCTTGAAAATATGAGTCTTGCATTTGACAAGAGTACTGTTGTCAAAGAGTATAAAGATGAGATAGAAACGCTTCAAAAAGAGAAAGATTCCATCGCGAAGAAACTTGGAGAGACCATTGTAGAGAAGGAGTTTCTCGAGGGAAAGCTCGTAAGCTTGGTATCATCTAAAGAGCGAAAAGTTCTTGTTGATACTGAGCTTAATTTGTCACTCAATAAGCAATGCAAACTCTTACATATAAGCAAGTCAAGTTTGTACTATAATCCCAGCAAACCATTCAGTAGTGGTAGTGACTTAAAAGTTTTAGATGCTATCAATAACATCTACTCAGATTTTCCAAGTTATGGTTATAGGAGAATACACAAGCAACTTTTAAAAGATGGACATAACGTTGGAAAGAAGTTCGTCAAGAAAGCTATGAAATACATGGGTATAGAAGCTCTGTATCCGAAGCCTAAGACAACTATAGCTAATAAAGAGCACTACAAGTATGAATATCTTCTAAAAGATTTTAGAGATTATGCTGGACGCGTTGTTATTGAAAAAACCAATCAAGTGTGGAGTACTGATATCACTTATCTAAAACTTGAAAAAGGCTTTGTATATCTTGCAGCTATCATTGATTGGCATAGCAAAAAAATACTCTCCTGGAAACTGTCAAATACCATGGATATTTCACTGGTGACGGTAGTGCTAAATGAAGCGTTAGCGTTTTATCCTAAGCCAGAGATATTTAATACAGATCAGGGAAGCCAATATACTTCAAAAGCTCATACTGATATCCTCAAAAAACACAACATCAAAATCTCTATGGATGGTGTTGGCAGAGCAACTGACAATATTTGTATAGAGAGATTCTGGCGAAGTATCAAATATGAAGAGATTTATCTTAACGAGTATAAAAACGTAAAAACTTTAAATCGGGCTATAGAAAAATATATGAATTCGTACAACAAAAAAAGATTACATTCGGCTCTTGGGTATAAAACTCCCAATGAGGTTTACTATCAAGCTGATAATAATTTAAACCCAAGGAGAGAAAAACTGTTACCACAGGTATCGTAAAGAGGTGAAATAAGAAAACTAACTTTACTGGTCTTGAAAAAAGGGAGCATTATAAAAAGAAGATGTTGATAAAATCAGACCTGTCACGCAGGAAGATAATGTTTCACTATTTAATCCTGTTGTGATTAAAGATATGATTGGTAGATAAAGTATTCCATTGGTAGATGATACCCTTCTTGAATCTTCCAAAGATGGCTGGAGAGTTACAGTGGGAGCAGGAGCGATTTAGTATTAAAGTAATGCTCTATCAGAATAGTATGTCAAGTGCATCGTAGATTATATTAATAAAAAACAATGTCCGTTTTCGTAACATCAATAGCATCTTGTCTGTTTCATTGCAAACTTGGAAGATTGTTTAAGATAAAATCTAATGACTTAAATCATAAGGATAGCTCAATCGCTTATATACTCTCATTCACATCAGCATCATTATCGACTTATGAGTCTGAGATTGTGGCGAATCTTTTCGATGAGACAAAGGATTGGGCTGTTGTGCAAAAGAGTGTTGTGGATGACAATGTTATTCAAAAAGAGAGCTTGGCAACACGCAGGAGAAAATTTTCTGAGATTCGTAAAAGGCTGGAACTTTTGACTCCTGAACAAATCTCTTTTTATTCAGAGGCGACAAGCAGTGATGTCAAATACCTAACACTGCTGGCTTGCTACAAGTTTTATCAGTTCATTTTTGATTTTGCATCGCAGGTGATACGAAATAAGCTTTTACTGTTTGATTTTCAGATTCTAAACAGTGATTACGAATCCTTTTATGACAGTAAGCGAATGGCATATGACAATTTAAATACCATTTCAGAGATGACACAAAAGAAGCTGAAACAGGTGATGTTTAAAATCTTTGAACAGGCAGGGCTTATTGACAGTGTAAAGAGTAAAAACATCCAAAAGCCTTACCTCTCAGAAGAGCTTATCAAACTGATTGTTCACGATGACCCAAAGTACCTGAGCGCATTTTTATACAGTGATAATGAAATCAAAGATTATATAAAGAGGTATGAATGAAGTTCGAAGTGTTAGAGACAAAGTTTGAGAAGCTATTTAGTAATTTAAAAAAAGAGAGCTTCTTATCAATGAGTGCACTCGGTGGTGAAATACCTTTTTATATTGTTCCCTATAATCCAGAACAGGAGAACGATATCCTTGCTAAAACAAAACAGTTAAAACAGCGATTATCACTTGATGGTATCAGTGTTTATGAAATCAATCTGTTTCATCTGTCATTACAGATGCTTGAAGAACGTGGCGTGTTGGAGAAGATTGTTGCAAAAGAGAGTGCACTCTCAAAAGAGAAGCTCTTTAAGACATTACAAGGAGTGCTTGATAGTGAAACAAAACTCATTCCTCGTATTGGTGCTCTTTGTGAAGAGCATCCGTCACAGATGATATTTCTAACAGGTATTGGACAAGTCTTCCCCTACATCCGTTCTCATACCATTCTCAACAATCTTCAAAACAGCATCAAAGACCGACCTACTATAATGTTTTTTCCCGGAACCTATGGAGCAGACCTATCTCTCTTTGGAAAAATGAAAGATGATAACTACTATCGAGCTTTTAATCTTGATACACTAAATTTGTAAGGATATTTACGTGATTGAAAACCTATTTAAAAAAGACATCCACAGAAACATAGAGGGGGTCATTAAAGCAGATAACCTCACTGATGAAGCAATCTTCCAAGAAGTTGATGAGTATGTTATTACCAATGATTTAAATAAAAAGTTAGATGACTTTTTTGGTGAGTACTCTACCACTATCGGTAAGAACACGCAAAACATTGGAGTCTGGATTTCTGGACACTTTGGTTCAGGTAAGTCGCACCTCTTAAAAATCCTCTCCTATATCCTTACCAATGAGAGAAAGCACTCTGATCTTATAGGAGAGCTTTTCCTTGAAAAGATAGATGCAGATGACTTTGAACTCAAAAACAACATCAACAAAGCACTTAATACCCCATCCGAAACTATTCTCTTTAACATAGACCAAAAATCAGATATCGGTAGTAAAAAACAAGATGATGCAATCCTTGGTGTCTTTATGAAAGTCTTTAATGAGATGCGAGGTTACTATCCTAAATTTGGTTATATCGCTAAATTTGAGAGTGATTTAGATAAGCGAGGTAAGTTTGATAGCTTCAAAACCAAGTTTAAAGAACTCAGTGGTGAGAGTTGGGAGAGCGGTAGAGAAACCATTTTCTTAGAGGGTGATAACTTAGCAAAAGCTCTTGGCAGTGTTGATGATATATCAGAGAAAAGTGCAGCCGATTTAATAGACAAATATGAGGAGAACTACTCACTTAGCATAGAAGAGTTTGCTAATGATGTAAAAGAGTACATCGCTACAAAAGAGCCAAATTTTAGATTAGTATTTTTTGTTGATGAAGTGGGCCAATACATTGGAGATAACACAAAATTGATGTTAAATCTTCAAACTATCATTGAAACACTTGCAACGGTTTGTGGTGGTCAGGCTTGGGTAATTGTTACTTCACAATCTGCTGTTGATATGCTTGTAAATGCCTCGTCTCAAATGCAAAATGACTTCTCAAAGATTATGGGTCGCTTCAAAGTAAAACTAAACCTTACAAGTCAAAATGCCAATGAAGTTATTCAAAAGAGACTGTTAGAAAAAACAGAAGATGGAAACAGTGACTTAGGTGTCATACACAATAAAGTAAAAAACTCTCTATCTTCAATCATTCACTTCTCAGATAGAAGCAGACAGTATCAAAACTATAAAGATGGTGAGCACTTTGCTCTTGTCTATCCATTTGTTCCTTATCAGATGGATTTGTTTCAATCTTGTATTACAGGACTCTCTTCTCATAGTGTCTTTCAAGGAAAGCATCAATCAACAGGTGAGCGAAGTATGCTTGATGTTGTTCAAAACATTGCCAAAAGAATTTCAAGTGAGAGTATCGGTACTATTGCTACCTTTGATATGTTTTTTGATGGACTCTCTTCTATCATTCGTGGAGATGTTCA
>JAYEGP010000073.1:0-4709 GCA_034659135.1 Campylobacterota bacterium | reverse complement strand
TTTTATTTAATTTTGATTCCTAAGGTAGTTGCATTAATGCTCTTATGCTACAATAATCAATAAAAAATGAGGAATAACAGTGGCACTGCCTAAATGGATCGATGAACTTATCAATGGTAAGCCTCAACTTGAGACGCATGAGAGCATCGATAAAGAGTTTTATTTTAAACTGCTTGATCTTAACTGCGATGCCATCGCATTTTATAGTGATAAAGCGGGTTGTATTGGTGCAAACAAGCATTTCTTATCGCTTTTTAACTTTTCAGATCTCGATGATTATGCCCATGAACATGAAAACTTTCATAGCCTTTTTAATGATGAAGATGAAGTTATTATTGCTGAGAATGATACGGTTTGGTTTACCTACATTCATCAGATGTATCCCAAAGGCTATGGGGTGCGTTTTGTTGATAAAGATGAGAAAATTCGCCACATTCAACTCTTTGTTGAGACGATACATCATAATGAACAAGAGCTCTACTACATCACCTTAAAAGAGGCGCAAGAGCTTCAAGAGATTCAGTCGCATGTTGTAGAGAGTGAGGCGATAAAAAGAACCTTTCTTTCCGATGTTGGAATGCAGTTTAGAACCCCAATGCAGGGGATACTTGGCTTTGTAAAAATGTTAGAACATACCATGCTTGACACCACGCAAAAAGTCTATCTCTCTCAAGTCTCCATTGCAGCACAAGAGTTGATCGTTAACCTTGAAACCCTACTTGATACGGCTGAGATGGAGGTGACGCCTCTTGTCGAAACCCAAGCTGATTTTCATCCTTTTATTGAGATTGATACCCTTTTAAACTCTTTTATCCAAAAAGCAAAAGAGCATCAGGTGAAAATTTACAGTGATATCGATCCTAGGTTACCAAAAACGATACAAGGCGACTCTAAGAAGATAAAACAGCTTCTCGTCTATCTTTTAAATTATGCCTTACAGATCGCCTATAAAGAGGCAGATATCACCTTTGCAATGCATCAAGGTGATGAAAATATCTATGATACGACTGAACTTAATTGCTCACTCAGTATCAGCAATACTATTGCGGATCCTAGGCGTGATGATCTTAGTGTTATTCGAAAGCTTATTACCCTTCTTGGGGGTGAATTGGAGATTACATGTAATGATGAAGGGTCTGCTTCATTAACATTTAGCATCTTTTTTCAGCCACTCAAAGAACCTGAGGTCTTGATTGCAAAAGAGTTAGACCCTTATCGTGTTTTAGTGGTTGAAGATAACCGTATCAACCAGAATCTGATGCGTCTGATGTTACAAGAGTATGGATTAGATGTTGTGGTGGCTGATAATGGACAAGATGCCATTGAAAAAGCAGATTCAAGTAATTTTGATCTGGTCTTTATGGATATTGATATGCCGATAAAAAATGGTATTGAAGCGACGAAGGAAATTAAAGAAAATCGTCGTGATGCAACAGTGTTTATGCCAATAATTGCAGTCACCGCTTTAGCAATGCAAGGCGATAGAGAGCGACTTTTAAATGCGGGACTTGATGATTACATTGCAAAACCTATAACACGTGAAATGCTCGTCTATATCTTAAATAAATATCTCGATATCGGAGTTTAAAACGATGCACTATACCTCAGAGTTTCAAAAACGTACAAAGACCCATTTCTCGCTCCTGATCTCTTTTTCAAACCTTGAAAAAGACCCACTTATTTTTCTCGATGAAAATGAAAAAATTGTGGCTTGTAATGAGATCGCACTCGCGCTTTATGATGTTAAAAACTTAGAAGAACTTTTAAGAAAGACCCAGCGTCTAAAAGATAGTTTTGTTGATGAGAAACCTTATTATTACTCTAAGCTTGATGGGTGGTGTGAGAAAGTTTGTACCTTAGGTGCGCAAAAAGTGAAGATCAATTTAGCCCACGCCTCATTGAAAATTTTTACACTGGAAATGGAACATAATCGTATTGATGGATACTCTTATTTTATAGCCGTACTAAGAGATACCACTATCTTAGATCGAGCGAAACAGGCACAGCACTATTTTGAAAGCTTTAAGCAGAAATTTTTACACAGTATCTCCCATGAATTTCGTACGCCTATGAATGCTATTATCGGTTATTCTGATCTTCTTGAAAACACTGCTTTAGATAATGAACAAAATGAATATCTTGGAATGATTGAAAAAAGTACCTCTTCCATGATGCAAAATGTAGCGAACCTTTTACAGTTGATGGAGCTTGAGAGCGGTCTGCTAACATTGAGTGTAAAAGAGTACAATCCACTTAAAGAGTTTGAACAGTTAGCTGAGGCGTTTAGCGATTTTGCTCATGCTAAAAATATACAGTTAATGTTTCTCATTGATCCGCATCTTCCTAAAACACTTATGGGTGATCATGACAAGATTATAACTGTTATGTCTAGCTTGATTGATAACGCAATAAAATTTACACCGGAAGGTGGAAATGTTTATGTTGAGATAAAACTGCGTGCATTTAAAGATAAAGATGCAGAGGTCGAATTTATTGTCAATGATACGGGACCGGGAATCTCAACGGAACGTATTAGAACCCTTTTACGTCCTTTTGCATCGGCTTGGGAAAATCGTGAGCGTGGAATTAATGGACTAGGTATTGGACTGAGCCTTTCTCATAAACTCTTAGCATTAATGAATACCTCATTGAAGTTAAACAGTGAGTTAGGCAAAGGAAGCCGCTTCTCTTTTAGAGTCAATAGCAGCATTGTTCAAGAGGGCTCTTTTGAGTTTGTAGCTGGGAGTAGTTGTGCTATCTGGGCTGAAGATCCTCGTACGGCAATTCAGGCAAAACTACTTCGTAATTACCTTGATCTCTTTGATGTGAGCGCTATTGAAATTGATGGCTTGGCAACACCAGCACTTAAAGATGTCGATATTCTTTTTATTATTACCGATCATATTACACAAAGACGCATCTCTACGCTTCAAAGCTCTTTTTCTAAACTCAAACTTGTTCCTGTGATTCAAGAGAGTGATAGGGAGAAGTTTGAAGATTATAATGATAGCTTTGATGCTACGATTGTTTTCCCACTTTTACCACATAGACTGCACCGAACACTCTCGGTACTCTGGGATAAAATGCCAAAAGAGTACCTCACCCGTTTCGTGAAAACACATCATGATAAAGTCTATGATAATGTTAAAATTTTAGTTGCTGAAGATAATGCAATCAACCTAAAATTACTTGAAACCATCCTCTTGCAAGAGCATTATCAAGTGGTTACGGCTAAAAATGGTCAAGTCGCAGTCGATCACTACCTAAAAGAACATTTTGATCTTGTATTGATGGATATTGATATGCCGGTTATGGATGGTGTGACGGCGAATCGTTTGATTAAAGAAGTGAATAAGCATGATAGACGACCTTTTACTCCGGTTATTGCACTGACAGCGCATGCACTCTCTGGAGATAAAGAACGTATTATGAAGGCGGGACTTGATGCCCACCTCCCTAAGCCAATTGATAAAGAGCTTTTACTTGAAACGATTGAAAATTTTTTAGAGATGAAAAAAGGGCATTGAGAGCCCTGTTAGTCATTCATTAGATATAGCTATTTATAATTCTTCAACTTAAAACTTACATCTTATTAAGGATAATAATGAAATTAGTAATGAAATCACTTGCAGCAGCAGCTGTACTGACATCTGTAGCTTTTGGTGCTACTATTGCAACCGTTAATGGTACAACTATTGATTCAGAAGAAGTTAATCGTGTTTTGATGGAAGGAACGCAAGGTCGTTTCTCTACGCTTCCTCCTGAAAAGCAGTCAGAACTTCGCACTCGTATCATTGATGGAATGATCTCTCAAGAGCTGATTTATGAAGATGCTAAGAAAAGTGGCATCATGAAAAGTGCTATCTATAAACAAGAGATGGAGATGGTCATGTCTCGTGTTGAAAAGCAACTTGCAGGTAAGGTTTGGCAAGAAGAGCAACTCGCAAAGATCTCGGTAACAGATAAAGAGAAAAAAGATTACTATAACTCAAATAAAGCAGAATTTGTAGAAAAAGAGAAAGTTCACGCACGTCATATCTTACTTAAAGAAGAAGATAAAGCAAAAGCAATTATTGCACGTTTGAGTAACTTAAGTGGCGATAAGCTTAAAGAGAAGTTTGTAGAGATCGCTATGGCAGAATCAACAGGACCAAGCGCACCTAAAGGTGGTGATCTTGGATATTTTGCACCGGGACAGATGGTACCTTCATTTAATGACGCAGTCTTTAGCATGAAAAAAGGTACGATTACTAAAACTCCTGTTAAGAGCCAATTTGGTTACCACATTATCTATCTTGAAGATAAAAAAGAGGGTAAAACACTTAACTATGCAGAGGTTGAGACTTTTCTTGATCAACGTCTAAAAGCGCAAAAATTTGAAGCGCATATGAAAACAAAAATGGAAGAGCTTAAAAAAGGTGCCAAGATCACTTTCGCTAAGTAAGATTACACTTCCTTCTCCTATCACGAAGATCTCTTTTCGTGGTAGAGACTTCTATATCAAAAGAGATGAGCTGCTCCATTGTGAACTCAGCGGTAATAAATTTCGAAAACTCTATCAACTGATTCAAACACCATCGTCACAATTTTCTAAAATAATTTCCTACGGTGGAACGCAATCAAATGCTATGTTGGCAATCGCCTATTTAGCTAATGAAAAAAACTGGAAATTTGATTATTATTCTAAGCCAATAGCCTTACATGTAAAG
>JAYEGP010000072.1:0-4741 GCA_034659135.1 Campylobacterota bacterium | reverse complement strand
TTGCAAAATATTTACGCTGATAATGAGATCATGCTCTGGCTGTTGATATCCTTGATAATCGTTCTGTTTTTACCTAACAGTTCTAAGCTTTCTCGAATGTTTAGACCTTCGTATTGGACCTTGCTTTGGAGTGGTTTGATTGTGACGTATGCACTTTTGGACATGAATAAAGTTAGTGAATTTCTGTATTTTAATTTTTAGGGGATAGTGTGAAAAGTCGGTCATGGATTCGAGGGTTTTTTCTGATACCTACAACGCTTATTGGTATCATTTTGATGGTTAATATTATGATCGATCCCTACTCGATGACAGGTTATAATCTCTTTAATATCCCCAATAAGTTTGCCCGTGATGATCGGGTTGAGAAGGTGGCTAAGCTTAAAACAGATAAGGCCTATGATACGATTATCCTAGGAAGCAGTCGTGTTTATGGGACGAATCCTTTGATGGCAGCACACTATTTGGGTGGAAGTACTTTTAACGCAGGTGTGGGAACAGCGCGAAGTGAAGATCATCTTGGATTTATTTTACTCCTTAAACGTCTGAATAAACTCCCTAAAAATATTATCATTGGATTGGATTTTTATAGTTTTAATGAGGAGCTTAGCACCAATAAGTATTTCTTAAAAAACCAAGATCTTAATTTTATTAGTGCCAACCCTTCACAGACTGATATGATCGCTAATTTTTTATCGATTGATGCTTTTCGGGCTTCAGTGAAAACTCTGGAAAACTTTTTAGGCAGTACTGAAAATGAGCCACGTTTTGATAAACACGGAGCTTCGAATCATGCTTCAAAGGTGTTTTCATTTGTAGCGCCTATTGATCATGGTAGAACGTATTCACAAGCGAAGTTGATTAAAGAACTGAATTTTATCAAGACGATATCTTATGAGCGTATAAGCTTTAAACGTTTGGATTATCTTAAAGAGATTGTGCTTACATGTAAAGAGAACAGTATTAATCTTTATCTCTTTACAACACCTCTACATGGTGAACTTCTTAGTAGGGTAGAAGCCGATAAGAGTCTTAATAAAACTTTGCAAAGATGGAAGGCTTCTTTAGAAGAGATGGCACCGTATTATGATTTTTTACTTCATAATGAGATTATTGATAATACCGTATATTTTGATAATTTAACACATATGAATGTTGTGACGGGCAATCTAATCTATGCACGGATCTTTGAAGAGAAAGAACGGAGTTTCCCTGATGGTTTTGGCGTGTTACGAGGTATGGATTAACTGTTTGAGATCTTTTTTGATCTCTTGAAACTGTTCTCTACGAGTATCACTTTTTGAACTTAACATATAGGGGTGTTGCAGAGACTCTTCACTGACGGCTTTCCAGCGTTTAACCGAGGCAAAAAGTGAATCAGCAAAAAAAGTCATGGTTGGAGTTCCTACAAGTGCCGCAAGATGATAGGTTCCTGTAGAGGTACTGACAAAGAGTTTAAAAGATGTCAGTAGTTTGGCAAAGTTGACAAGACCCTCGTTAGAACTGTAAAAAATAATGTCTAATCCCACCGCTTTTTGTATCGCTTCTTTTCGTAACTCATTTTCATCCGGTCCAAAGGTCATAACGATTTGTAGGTTTTTTACATGTAATGATTGTATTAATTCCAGATACTCATCTAAGGTCCAATTGGCATCGCTAGAACCACCAAAACCAGGATGAAAGGCAATAACAGGCTTCGTGATGGCATATTTTTTACAAAACTTCAGAAAACTCTCCTCTACTGTCTCTTGTGAAAATTGCAGGAGTGGTTTTTTAAAGTCGAGTGAGATGTCTGGAAAGTGACTCTGTGCTAAAGCTATGTTGTATTCGTACTCTGCCATCGCTACGCGAGAGCGTTTTTGAACAATACGGTGTGTATAAAATATCTGTGCGAGTTTGCTTGCAGGTGCAATCCGTTTCGGAATACGGGCTAAGAGTTGGGCTAAGGCGACCTTGGTATTTGAAAAGAGTGTGATAGAGAGCTCAAACCGATAAGGTCGAAGTTTTTTTGCTAAAGCTAAGGCACTGGAAGTATCATCAACAATCACTCCATCTATAAATTCACACGCTAGAGCTAAGTCTCTGTTAAGAGCTGCCACACATACGGTGATTTTAAATTGAGGATTGTACTCTTTGAGTATTTTACATGTAGGCAATGCGGTTATAAAATCACCGAGTTTATCGGTACGGACAATCAGTATCTTCATGGGCAAAAGTATAACCTTATTTCGATAAAATGCTGAGATGATTTTTTTGCGTAACTATTTTTCTATTTTTCTTCTTAGGAATCAGAATTGAATAAAATGTAAATCTTAGCGATTGCTATTTTAGTTCTAGTCACACTATTTTATGAGGAGCATAGCCTTAGCTACGCGACGATTAAAATCGTTTGACTAGGGCTAAAAGAGTACGCTAAGATTTATGTTTTATTTAATTTTGATTCCTTAGCACTCTTATTTTACTCTTTAGCAAAATTGTTTTTTTTCTCTATTTAGATGGCTATTTTTCAGACTACAGTTTTTTTGAAAAGTTGTATGCCGTTGTATGGGGCTATAAATTTGATTTTGCGGTAAGCGGCATTATCGCCTTTTTAGTGACACTCCTTGATGTGAGTAAACGAGCAACGGTTTATGGTTAGTGGCACTCTTCTTGTTTCAGATATCAGATATTTTATACTATTATGATGCCACGCGCCATGTGGGATATGAGATATTAGATACCTTGCATTGCATTCATCAGATGAAGCTCTAAGAAATTTTGTCACAAAAATTGAGAATGATTATCCCAATACGCTGTTTGTTTTTTTTGCTGATCATTGTGGTCATGTCGAAGGCAGTACCTACGAAAACTTTTTGATCCCCTTTGCCCTATATCATCAAGACTTGGAACCGAGAGCCTATGAGGTTTTACTCTCTCAACGTGATATTTCACCTACCATTGTTGATTTGATTTATGGGAACTATAGGGAAATTATTCCAAACAGTAGCGGTAAATCACTTTTAAGTGACCGAGATTTTTTTGCAGAGTATTTTCAAAATGGTCTTATCGGTTGGATTGAAGGTGATGATGCTATCGAGATTGATATCAGCTCGGGTAAATATCAATGTTATGAGATTGATATCTTAGAACACACACATACAGAGTGTCAAGAATGACATCATAATATCTATCGAAATGCACTGAATTTTCACAGCTTATCTCAGAGCCTTCTTTTTAAAGGTAAAAGTAAGATGTTTTCTGAATTTAAGGGTAGTTACACCCCAATCTGAAAATATTCAAATCCCATTGCACGCATACGCTCTTTATCAAACTGATTACGTCCATCAAAGAAGATATTGGATTTTAAACGTTTAGTCACTTCATCAAAATCAGGACTTCTGAACTCTTGCCACTCTGTTACCAATATCAAGGCATCGGCGTCATTAAGAGCGTCATATTTACTATCAACGTAGGTGATACTGCTATTGTCTTTTAAGTAATAGGTCTCTGCTTCATGTCGGGCTTTAGGATCATAAGCATTAACAGTTGCCCCTCTGCTTGTCAGTTCATTGATAATAGTAATAGCTGAAGCTTCACGCATATCATCGGTATCGGGTTTAAATGCCAGTCCCCAGACTGCAAAGCTTTTACCTTTAAGATCATCTCCAAATTGGCTAATAACCTTATTGGACATCACTTTCTTCTGATCATAATTAACGGCTTCGACAGCGTCAAGTATTCGTGGCGTATAGCCAAAGTCTTTAGCCGTCTTTGCCAGGGCTTGAACATCTTTAGGAAAGCAAGAGCCTCCATAACCACAACCGGGGTAGATAAAGCTGTAACCAATACGACTATCACTCCCGATACCGTTGCGAACTTTATTGATATCAGCACCCACACGTTCACAGATATTAGACATCTCATTCATAAAAGAGATCTTAGTGGCTAACATCGCATTGGCTGCGTATTTAGTCATCTCTGCTGATTTAATATCCATACCGATAAAACGATCACGGGTTTTCATAAAAGGGCGGTAGAGTTCATGCATCACATTCATAGCGTCTTCATTGGCTGCACCGATGACTACACGGTCAGGATGCATGAAATCATCAATAGCAGCACCTTCTTTTAAAAATTCTGGGTTTGATACAACATCAAAGGTGAGATCACTTCCACGTCTGTCAAGCTCAGCTTGTACCGTTGCAGCTACTTTATCTGCAGTGCCTACCGGTACGGTTGATTTATCAACAATGGTCATATGCTGATCCATATGTTCACCGATACTTTTAGCCACAGCTAAAACGTATTTAAGATCAGCAGAACCATCTTCACCCATAGGTGTACCTACAGCGATAAAAGCGATGTTACTGTTTTTAACAGAATGAGAAATATTAGTAGAGAAGGCAAGGGTGCCAAGTTTATAGTTTTCAAGTACCATCGTCTCTAAGCCCGGTTCATAGATAGGGATGATTCCTTCTTTTAGGCTATCGATCTTAGCTTGGTTGATATCGACACAGATAACATTGTTTCCCATCTGGGCAAAACAAGCGCCACTGACTAGGCCGACATAGCCGGTTCCGATGACTGAAATTTTCATTTTTAACCTTAGAAAATAGAATATATTTATAGATTTTAATCTTTTTTTGCTTAATACAAAAACTGATTAAAAATATATTTTATCAAGTTTAAATATTATATTAGATAAAATAACACAATTTAAAATTTTTACAGTATGAAGTTTATAATATGTTAATTGTTGGAATAT
>JAYEGP010000071.1:0-4751 GCA_034659135.1 Campylobacterota bacterium | reverse complement strand
AGCTTATGCAAATAAAAACTGGGAGCTACTACACAAGCCATCTGAATATATGTTTGGTGATAAAGATGATCAGGCATGGGAAAGTGCCATAGGCGGATTTGGAAGAGTCTTTCCTCATGCTTACGGTAAGCCCGATGGAAAATACTACAATACTTTTTTAACACTGAGTCCTGCAGGAGATGAACTAACCCTTGATTTTGCAAAAGAGTTGATGAAACATGAAAATATCGGTCAAGATGAAGTGACAGATTATCTCTCTGTGAGCTTTTCTTCTACTGATTATGTTGGACATGTATTTGGACCTTCAAGCTTAGAAGCTGAAGATAACCTACTGCGTTTAGATAAAACATTGGCAAACTTATTTTCTTTTGTAGATAAAAAAGTAGGCTTGGAAAATACACTCATCGTCCTCTCTGCAGACCACGGTACGCCAGAAGCACCACCTCAAATCAATGAGTATGGTATAGAAGCTGATTATGTTGACCCTGAGACATGGGACAGAGCAGCGGGTATAGAAAAACTCAAAAAAGAGTTTGGCATAGGCAAAGAGCTGATACAGGCATTTAATCCACCTTATATTTACCTCAATAAAGAGATCATCAAAGAAAAAGGACTCGACCTTGCAAGAGTAGAAGAAGTAGTCGCAAATGAGATCATGAAGCTCAAAGGTGTCAATATGGCAGTCTCAAGTATGGCATTGCTAGAAGGCAGGGTTGCAGATACAGAGGATATGCGTCTTATTTTAAACAGTCACAACATTAAGCGTTCAGGGGATATTTTTATTTTGTTTGAGCCAAATTGGTTTATCAATGACTTTGATGGACTAACTGTAGCTTGTACACATGGTTCACTTTGGAACTATGATACTTTTGTTCCAGTTATTTTTGCAGGAGCAAATATAAAGCCACAAAAGGTGTATGAAAAAATAGAAACTGTAGACGTAGCTCGAACACTCAGTGCCTATACGAATGTAAAACCACCATCAGGGGCAAATGGAAAGATTTTAAAAGAAGTATTAGAAAGTAATTAAAGGGTAACTAGAATGTATAAAATCGTGTCAATAAGTCTCTTTTTCGTTTTGATGTTTGGAGCTTGCTCCACATTAACACAAAGTGAGATACAAGAAAAACAAGAAACATTAAATGTAATGTCTCAAGAAGCAATAGATGGACTCATCGAGCAAGATCCTACTATCAAAAAAGAACTTGAAAATGCAGTTGGATATGCTGTAGCAAATATGAAGCTAACTAAAGTGCCTATTTTTGGTGCTGGTGGTGGTAAAGGTGTACTTGTCGACAGTAAAACACAAGAACATTACTACTTTACAGTGAGTCGTTTAGATATTGGTGGGGGATGGGGTGTCCGTTCTTATAAAGTATTGTTAGTAATTAATTCTCAAAAAGTTTTAGAAGAGCTCAAGACTGGACTTTGGAAGTTTGAAGCTGGTGCAGAAGTATCAGCTGGCTCTAATGCTGCTGGAGGAAATTCAGGGGCTTTACAAGAAGACTTTACTATGCATGTTCTTGCTGATGGAGGAGCTTCTGCAACTGTCACGGCTCGTGTCATTCATGCTAGGATTAATAAAGATTTAACTCAATAACTAAGGATTGATATGAAAAAATTACTTTTAGGGATACTTTTTGTGAGTATTTCATTACAGGCATCAGTTGCTTTAGAGTCATGGAATGATTCAGTCTCGAAAAAAAACATTGTTAAGTATGTCAAATCAGTAACTAATAGACACTCCCTTGATTTTATTCCGGTGCAAGATCGCATCGCTGTGTTTGATAACGATGGAACATTGTGGTCTGAAAAACCTGTATACTTTCAACTTTACTTTGCTATGGATAGAGTCAAAGAACTAGCGCCACAGCATCCTGAGTGGAAAACACAAGAGCCATTTAAATCAGTTTTAGCTGATGATATGAATGGAGTTATGAAAAGTGGTGTGCCAGGCCTTTTAAAAATTGTAAATGCAACACACTCTGGAATGGATGTTGAGAGTTTTCAGTCCATGGTAAGAACTTGGTTAGAAAAAGCAAAGCATCCCACTTTAAACCGTCCCTATACAGAACTTATTTTTCAGCCAATGATGGAAGTTATTAGCTACTTAAAAGAAAATGACTTTAAAGTCTACATCGTATCTGGTGGTGGGATTGATTTTATGCGTAGTTTTATACCAGAAGTATATGGCATACCTGCTGAGCAAATTATTGGTTCCACTGGTAAAACACACTATAAAGATGGAAAAATCATGAAAGATTCAGAGATCTATTTTATAGATGATAAAGAAACGAAATCTCTTGCTATTTACAATAATATAGGCAAACGTCCTGTTGCTGCATTTGGAAATTCAGACGGAGACTTTGCGATGATGCTCTATACTGAAGCAAATCAAAAGTATAAAACACTTCAACTTTATGTACACCATACTGACGCTTCACGTGAATGGAAGTACGATAGAGATTCTCATGTTGGAAAGCTTGACAAAGGGCTTGATTATGCAAGAGAGAACAGTTGGACTATAGCTGATATGAAAATGGATTGGAAAATTATCTATTAAGGGTAATTATAAGCTGTTCCCTCAGCATAGCCTTGATAATTTACAGTGCCAAAACTACTTCCACTTTCATTAGACTTGTTGCGATATAAGAACATAGCCTAAATATCTATAAGTGCTTAAAAAGTACCAAGAAATTCTATAGTGGACTCCCCCCCCAATAGAATATTTTAATATTAAAAAAGAATTAAATTATGCATATTTGTCGTGATTTGTCGCAATTTTGTTATAATATAAAAAAAGAATTAAATTATGCAAATTTGTCGTGACTTGTCGTAAAAGAAGGAACAGTGTCAAAACTCAATAGAAATGAAGAAGTAATATTAGAGTATGTAACTTTACATAACATCGTCACTACCAGTGAAATTGCAGACAATACCTCGGTTCCGGTAAGAACAGTTCAAAGAGCATTAGCTAAACTAGTGAAGCTTGAATTTATTGAAACACAAGGGCATACAAGAGATAGAACATATAAGAGAGTGTTTAGTGCAACGGATTCAACACTCAAGCTATCTGTCTTTAGTAGCGGTATTTTGGTGGGTGAGCTTCAGTATGGTAATGGCGAATATACTTTTGAGTATGATTTAGATTATAAGGGTGAATCATTTGAAGGAATTGAAGCTGACAAGATAAATAGATCAGTAGAATTATTTGCTTATTTTGAAAACCTTATTCCAGAGAGCAAGAGAAGAGAAAGACTTTTATTAGGCAAAGAAGATATAGCTGATATATTGAGGGAACTGAATAATTCGCATGGTGCTTTAGATTTTGTTCCTAAGCATAAGCTATTTGAGTATAAACCACAGTATGGAAGGCGCGAGAACTGGATAAGTGTGAGGAGTAAAATATTATCAGATAATAGTTTTCCAAATCTTCTTGAAGTGGAAGTGCAAATAGATGAAGAAATTTTAGACGCAACAGCTAATACTGAACATTCAGACCTAAGCGGTTATCAAATAAAAGTAGATGTTGATATTGATTTTAAAAAAGGAATAATAACAGAATCCGATAGCGCAGAGTACCTACTAAAACCACGCAATAAGAAAAAAAGCAATTATTTCAATGCAGATGATGATGGTACAAATAGGTATTATCCATATATAGCAATCAACGAGCATCTATTTATGACTTTTGCTAAAAATGAATTAGGATTTAATGTGCCTTACACAGGTATAGTAAAAGCTAAAGATGTTGATTTTCACTATGTTACTAAAAGATATGACAGAATAGATGGGCTTAAATACAATCAAGTTGATTTCGCTCAGGTACTTGGCGTAAAGAGTGACAATAAATACAAAAAAAGTAGTGAAGAGTTATTTAGAGCTTTAGATAAAAAGTTGTCATTTAAAGAGGAGAAGCTAGTAGCTATAAAGTTTTACTACTACAGCTATTTAATTAAACATGCTGATCTGCATCTAAAAAATATTGGAGCTCTAGAGATAGGAAATAAAAAATATATTCTTGCTCCACTTTATGACTTAATATCAGTTGGTGTATACAAAGGGGATAGTTGGGATTTAGGCTTAGGCATGAGTGAACCAATCAAAAAACCAAAAAATTGGAAGATGGACGATTTTTATAAACTTGCAAAAATTATTGGGATAACTGAGCTCATGTTTAAAAAAGAAGCTAGAAACATAACAGACATATTCATCAAAGAAATGCCAAAGTATATTAAGAGATTGGAACACTTTGAAAAAGACCACCCTTTGCCTATGCAAAAAACAAGAATGCTAGGAAGTTACAAAGGTCTAGCTTTAAAGATAGATAATATGTTTAAAGAGAGAATTATATCTTTGAAAAAATTGGGATTCATTGAGGAACTAAATTTAGTTGAAGAATCAGGAGGGTTGCTATCTGTTCAGAGAACATAAGAAATAACTTTCAGTTTCAAACATTTTTGTGACCGTTTTAGTGTCCGTTAAAACTAGAAAGCTTTTACAGAAAGTACAGTATACAAGGAGTTTAGAATGAATATAAGGGTCTATTACGATTATTCATGTAGGGCTAATTTTTAAGTAAAACAAGCAAAATAGGGCACTTCTACCAACCGATTTAGCTAATAACGACGAAACAGTATCAAACTACTGGCACAAATACGGCACTAAATTTTCTTTGTGCCACTTCTAGCAGTCTTTATTAATCCTGTCATACTTTCTATGATGACCAATGAAAAGAAAATATATATTAT
>JAYEGP010000070.1:0-53713 GCA_034659135.1 Campylobacterota bacterium | reverse complement strand
ACTACAAGCTTGATAGGCTGGGTGTGTACGCACAGTAATGTGTTTAGCTGACCAGTACTAATAGTCCGTTTGTCTTCTTTCAACAAATATTCGCGTGTTACTGCCTTATTGAGTATATCAATCGGTAAGACATTTTTGAATGTAGTTGTTTTTTATAGTACAAACAAATTAGTTGACTTTTTCAATAACTTCTCATACACCAAGCAATTGGATTAAGCACTACTCGTAGTCTTTAATCCAATTGTCTATGTGGCTACAGAGAGGGGGAAACGCCTGGCTCCATTCCGAACCCAGAAGCTAAGCCCCTCATCGCTGATAATACTGCACCTTTCAGGTGTGGAAACGTAGGTCGCCGCATAGTTCTCTTGGGTTTTTACTTCTTTATTTTCTTTTTATTTTTATCTTATTACAATGCTTTATGACAATTAATACAGAATTACCATCCGATTGGTTAGAACTTTTACATGAAGAATTTCAAAAAGAGTATTTTTTGAATTTGAACTCTTTTCTTATGGATCAGCAAAAAAGTTACACAATTTTTCCAGAATCAAATTATATTTTTAATGCTTTTCATATGACAGCCTTTAAAGAGATTAAAGTGATTATTTTAGGTCAGGATCCTTACCATGGTGTTGGTCAGGCTCATGGTCTTTCTTTTTCTGTAGAAGCTGATATAAAAAATCCTCCATCCTTGTTAAATATTTTTAAAGAGCTAGAGGATGATATTGGATGTCACATATCAAAATCTGGTAATTTAACTCCCTGGGCTACGCAAGGAGTTTTTTTACTTAACACTGTATTAACTGTTAGGGAAAATGAAGCAAATTCTCATCGAGGCTATGGATGGGAGAAATTTACAGATGCAGTCATTAAAAAAATTAGTGATGAAGCCTTACATGTAGTTTTTATTTTATGGGGTCGTCCTGCGCAGTCAAAGCGATCTTTGATTGATTCAAATAGGCATTTAGTTCTTGAAGCTCCTCATCCATCACCACTCTCTTCTTATCGAGGTTTTTTTGGTTCAAAGCCATTTTCGAAAACTAATACTTATTTAGAATCACATGGCAAAAAAATAATTAATTGGTGTCTGTAGTTTGAAAATCTGCAAAGATTGGAAAATGATCTGAGTAACCTTTTCCTGTATGATGTTTGGGATAGTTACGACTTTTCTGCCAACGATAGGGTTTTTTATATTTGATAAGATACTTAGGATTAAAACGTTGAAATGTATTGGGGATATAGTCGATACCTTTTTTATCTACTAAACCTTTTGAAATAATAATATTATCAAGTGATTCCTTAGAACCTCTGAAGGAATGTGTCCAACGCTCTGGTACGTCTAAATCATACCAGAGATTATAAAGACAGTCCTTACATGTAAAAAGATCATTGATTAAGACAGGAGTGTTGCTATTCATTGTTTTAAGTATATGATTGATTCCAGTAATCCCTTGTGTATCGTTATGTTTACGTTTTTTCTTAAACAGTAGATATTCTTCATAGTGACTATTAAGATCGCCCATAATAATAATGGCTTTATTATGTCCGAGTTCATCGATTCTCTGTTTTAATACTTTAGCAGAGACAATGCGTTTGCTCTCTGGGCCACTTTTCGCTTTCCAGTGATTGACAAAAATATAAAGCGATTCACCGTTTATAGTGAGTTTAGCTTCTAGTATATTGCGATGTCTTCTGCTTGATGTAACCCATAGTTCTTTGATATATATAATGGGATAACGACTAAGTAATGCTACTTTAATATTAGTGTTTTTTGCATCTGCAATGGCGTGATATTTATAGTAAAGACCATTTTGCTGAACTGTTTTTTTGAGATCTTTTAGAACCTCTTCTGATTCTATCTCCTGAAGTCCAATAATATCTGGCTGAATATCCGTAATCACTCTTGAGATATTTTTTAGTTTTATTCCTTGATTTTTTTTATTCCATTTCCAAGAGGTATTAGGGATATATTCAACATATTCACTATGGTTGTAGTTGAGATCAAATAAATTTTCAACATTGTAGCTTGCTATGCGCACGATATCTCCCCAGAGTGATGTTACAAATATAAGTAAAATTAGAGAACGTATCACACAATCCCGTTAAGTCGTAGAAGACTTTGTGTTTGTGGTTCTCTTCCTAAGAGTTCATAGAAAAGCTCTTGCATACTTTTACTTCCACCTTTGGATAGAATAATGTCTAAATAATCTTTTCCTAGTTTTGTATTGAATATACCTTGATCGACAATAGCAAAGTAGGCATCAGCACTGAGAACTTCTGCCCATTTGTAGCTGTAGTAACCTGCTGCATATCCACCAGAAAATATATGAGTAAAGCCATTTTGAAATTTATTATATGATGGCGGTTTTATAAGAGAGGTTGCTTCTCTTATGCTATCGAGTAAGTTCTGAACCTCATCACCACTATATGAGCTCATATGCAGTTTGAAATCAAAGCTCGAAAACTCTAACTGGCGTAACATTGACATAGCTGATTGAAAATTCTTGGTACGTTCAAGTCGAGATATCATCTCATCACTAATCACTTCATTACTCTGATAGTGTTTCGCAAAAAGTTTTAAAACTTTTGGCTCATAGGCAAAATTTTCTAAAAATTGAGAAGGGAATTCTACGGCGTCCCATTCGACTCCATTAACACCGCTTACTCCATTTTCATTGACAGTTGAGAGCATGTGATGAAGGGCATGTCCCATCTCATGAAAAAGTGTCACAATATCATCATGACGCAGTAGTGAAGGGGTTGATTCTGATGAAGCTGGAAAATTACAGACTACAAAAACTGAAGAGAGTTGCTCTTCTCCTTTCTCATTACTGCAGTGTGCTTGCCAATTGTGCATCCATGCACCACCACGTTTATCCTTACGAGCTTCTAAATCGAGATAGAGTCGAGATTGTAATGTATCGTTGACATACAGATCATAGGCAGATGCTTTCTCATGCCAAAGCTTACATGTAAGACTTTCAAAACGGATGCCAAAGAGTTTATTTAAAAAATTAAATAGACCGCTTAGTACGTTATGTTGTTCAAAATAAGGACGATACTCCTCCTCATCAAGTGAATAACGCTCTTTTTTAAGTTTTTGCGAATAAAAAGCGGTATCAGAACTCAGTAGGGGTTCTTGACTCATCTCTTGAAGTATTTTAAGCTCTTTTTGAGCTTGTTTATGAGATTTACTTGCAAGTTCGTCTAGAAAATTGACAACACTATCGGTGTCTGGAGCCATTTTACTTGTTAGTGAAAGCTCAGCGTAGCTTTTAAATCCGAGCAGTTGAGCCTTCTCAAGTCGAAGAGAAAGAAGTTCTTCAATGATTTTCGCATTTTGAGGTGCACGTGTTGTGTAAGCTTTGTAGAGTTCTTCACGAATCTCTCGATTTGCCCCATAGGTCATATACGCAATATATGAAGGCATTTGAAGCGTGAATTTCCATGCAGGTTTTCCATCAACTTCACATTGAGCACTGTCACAATCGCTCTGAGGAATTCCTTTGATATCAGCTTCATTAGTGATAATTTTTTCATAAACATTAGTGGCATCGAGAACATTTTGAGAAAAGTCATTACTGAGTTCACTTTTTCGCAAATTAATCGCTTTGAGACGCTCTTTTTTACTAGCATCGAGTGCAGCACCACTAAGTTCAAAATGCAAAATATTGAGATCAATAACACGCTGTTGTTCATAGTTTAAGTTTTCATATTCATTCTCTTTAATGAATTGAATGGCTTTGAAAATATCAAGGTTTTGACCAATTTCTGTACCATAAGCACTCATGAGTGGTAGTGAATCTGCATAAACCTTTTGAGTCTGTTCAGAGTTGTTAACTGCATTGATATGCGATAGCGGCGTAAAAAACTGATCTAAATATTCATCCATGAGTTCAAAAGGCTTGATAAAATTAGCGTAATCTTTCTCTTTTATTGCTAAAAGAGAGTCGATTTTTTTTCTGTTCATATTAAGTTTTAGCGTCAGCTCTTCAATGAAAGTATCTAAATTGATATTAAATTCTAAAAAAGGTGAGTTATTCATTATGATCCTTACATGTAATATGCCATTGTAGTCAATCTAAAGTAAAAAAACTTATAATAATAACCCTGATTATAATTCTGTATGAAAACTTTAATATTTTATGTTTTTTGCTTTTTTTTCAGGTGAGTTTGAAAAACTTACTCTGTTTTAGCTGTTATTTGGAAATTTTTCGAGTATTTTCTGAACGACTTTTTTAATATATTCGCTTCGTTTTTCTGGTGAATCAAAAGATTTGATACGATCAACAGCCATACCTCTCCAGATGATTTTTTTTGTATTTGGGTTCATAATATCAATAATAAGACGTCCCTCTTCATAATTAACTTCACGTGTTGTTGCTATCATTGTTCCCCCATAGCCATAAGGATAGAGACCAATGCGCTGGTAGTCAGTATCAAGACGTGTCTTATCTTGAACATTGATATGATAAATCACATAAAAATTAGCCTCTTTTTTTGAAGCTTCAATATAGTTTTTACTAAGCAGAACTTCTTGTAAGGCCAATGTGACACGATCTTGTGTCAAGGTGTTTCTATTTTCTTGAGTATCTTCTAAAACGATAAATGTGTCCAAAGGTTTTAGGTCAATATTGGGGTCATAGTCAGTTTGTACTTGAATGGATGAACATCCACTGAGTAGATATAAAGGGATAAGAAATAAGATGATTCTTTGTAATTTTTTCATGAGTCTTCCTTGATTATATAATTGATAGTATAGCCAACTTTAGCATTATTGAATACAGAATCATCAGATATATCTGGAGTTAAATTTTTTTGTTTATACAAGTCGTAACTCTATGACACATTGTGAGTTATATGCTCACATACTATTGATATAGCAAAGTAATTTTAAAGCGATAAGAAGATATAATTCCCAGATTTATTTAATTACTTAATAAGGGTATTATGATGGGTACAAAGCGCGTTTTAGTAAAGTTTTCGGGTGAAGCGTTAGCGGGTGAAGCAGGTCATGGTATAGATACTCAGATATTAAACTATATCTCGCAAGAGATTAAAGGTCTTGTTGAAGCGGGCATTGAAGTGGGTATTGTTATTGGTGGTGGTAACATTATTCGTGGTGTTACTGCTGCTAAAGATGGGATTATTCGTCGTACATCAGGTGATTATATGGGAATGATGGCTACGGTCATTAATGGTATTGCCATGCAAGAAGCGTGTGAACATGCCGGTTTAAAAGTTCGTGTGCAGACAGCGATTAAGATGGAGCAGATAGCAGAGCCTTATATTCAGCGTCGTGCAGTACGTCACCTTGAAAAAGGTCGTGTTGTGATTTTTGCTGCAGGGACAGGGAATCCATTTTTTACGACAGATACAGCTGCGACATTACGCGCGGTAGAAATTGGTGCGGAAGTGATCATCAAAGCGACTAAGGTTGATGGTGTATACGATAGAGATCCTAATAAGTTCAATGATGCGAAAAAACTTTCTACTATCTCTTATGACCAAGCAATGCAAGATCATATTAAAGTAATGGATGATACTTCAATCGCTTTAGCAAAGGATAATGCATTACCTATTATTGTGTGCGATATGTTTACGGCAGGCAATTTATTAGAAATTGTAAATGGTGATTACACTAACTGCTCAATTGTGAAATAGATATAAGGAAATAAAATGAGATTAGAAGAATTAACAGCAAAGGCACTAGCAAGTGCAAATATCGATCGTTATCAATTAGCATTAGCAGTAGCAAAACGCTCTCAACAGCTTGAGGACGGAGCGCCATCAAAATTAAATATTGATGTCAAATCAATGAAAAGTGCTGATTTAGCACTCATGGAAATTGCTGAAGGTGTCATTAAAATTACCGGATTCATTGATAAAGAATAAAAATAGGTTAGCCGTTTTGAACCATATTGATATCGAAAAAATTAAATATATTCATACGGTTCAAGATGCCACACAATACCTCTATACTTTAATACCCCAAACTGAAAATACTAAAAAAGCTCTAGCTTTGGCAACGCGTGAACATGAAGGCCAGTATCGTCGTAGTGGTGAGCCTTATATTATCCATCCTATTTTAGTAGCAGCCATTGTTGCTTCGATAACTGAAGATGAGTCTATGGTCATCGCAGCCTTAATGCATGACCTTATTGAAGATACCCATTGTACGCCAGATATGATTGCAAGTGCTTATGGTAATGATGTTGCCCATCTTGTTGAGGGAATGACTAAAATCGATCTTATTCGTGATGCTGAATTGATTCCTTCTAATTCTGATGAAAAACTAGTAGTTTCTGCGTTAACTTTTAGAAAAATGCTCTTAGCATCGATTCAAGATGTTCGTGTGCTTGTTGTCAAGCTTTGTGATCGTCTTCATAATATGTTAACACTACATGCTTTACCTGCACATAAGCAACATAGGATTGCAGAAGAGACCTTGGTTGTTTATGCGCCTATTGCACACCGTTTAGGTATCTCTTTTATGAAGAAACTTCTTGAAGATTTGAGCTTTCGTTATCTTTTTCCAGAAGATAAGCAGATGATTGATGATTATTTAAGTAAAAACTATCATGCTATTGAACTCAAATTGAATGCTTTTCGTCATCATCTGTATCAAATGATGATTGAAAATGGTTTTATAGATGATGAATTTGAGATTATTAGTCGTGTGAAGCACCACTATTCTATTTATCTGAAAATGCAGCGTAAGGGGATCAATATTGATGAGATACTTGATCTTTTAGCCGTACGTATTATGGTGAAAAAACCAATTGATTGCTATAAGGTTTTAGGACTTATTCATCTAAATTTTCAGCCTCTAAGTTCACGTTTTAAAGATTATATCTCTTTAGCTAAAGATAATGGATATCAGACCTTACATACAACGGTTTTTGATAATACCGCTATCTTTGAAGTACAAATTCGAACCTATGAGATGCATGAAACAGCAGAGCTTGGTGTCGCCGCACATTGGAAATACAAAGGTGGCGATAGTGGTGTCAATCTTGATTGGCTAAATAACCTTCAATATCAGAATGAATCGGTTGAAGATTTTTATGAACTTATTAAAAATGACCTTTATAGTGAAGATATTAGTGTCTTCTCTCCAAAAGGTAAACCTTTTACCTTGCCACGTGGTGCTGTAGCACTTGATTTTGCTTATGCAGTACATAGTGAAATTGGAGATACGGCAGAGAGTTGTCTCGTTAATAAAGAGAAAATGAGTCTATTGAGTGAACTTCACAATGGTGATATTGTGAAAATTATGACAGGCGGTAAGAAAATTACTCGTTGTAGCTGGGTAGATGCAGTTAAGACGTCCCGTGCCAAAAGCAATATTAGGGCAAATTGTAATCAGAGATTACATAATATCGATGCAGTAAGCGGTATTAATATTATGGCGACAATTATGGGTATGAAGGTCAGTCAAATTGAGAAATGGTTTACTAAGATTAATTGTGAAGATCCTTCAAAACTTGCAAATGATCGTGAAAAATTAAAAGAGGCGATTTACAAATATGTAGAAGATATGAAACATGCTAATCGGTTTAAAAGTTTTGTGGCAAGTCGCCGTTTTAAATTAAAATTACATCATTTTGGCTCTTTAGAATTTATAAGTAATCATGCTATCGTCGATGCCGTTTTTGATTACTGCTGTCATCCAAAAACTGGCGATGAGATTGTGGCTTTTTTACAAAAGGGAAAGGCGCATGTCCATCATAAAATGTGTAAAAATGCTGCGCTTATGATTGAAAATCATGAACCCATGATTTTTGTACGATGGGCAAAAGAGAAAATACACCATTATCATTTGATTGCAAGTATGCAAAATGCCAAAGGGGCTTTGGCTGGATTTTTAACCCATTTAGCCAAACAAGGGTGTGATATTAACTCTATTGAACTTGGAAAAGAGAAAGAAGAGCATATTCAACTCTGTGAGATAGAATTTCAAAATGCAGAAGCTGATATTAACCGCCTACGCGCTAAAATAGAGCAAAAAATTAAAGTCATACAGTTTATTCGAACTGATGATGCGTATCGTAGTACATAGAGAAAAAATTTAGGAAAATAATGATTGAAGAAGCACTAAGAGAGATTCGTAGAGGATCTGCAGAAATTATAGATGAAGAGCGTATTGAGAAGCTTTTAAAAGCTTATTTTGAAGAGGGAAAAACCTATACTGTAAAATGTGGTTTTGACCCTACCGCACCTGATTTACATTTAGGACATACGGTATTGCTGCATAAATTGGCTGCTTTTCAAAAGTATGGGGCACACATACAGTTTCTTATTGGAGATTTTACCGCTCAAATTGGAGATCCTACAGGAAAAAGTGAAACGCGAAAAAAATTGCTTCCTGCTGACATACAAGAGAATGCAAAAAGTTATAAAGAACAGGTTTTTAAGATATTAGATCCTGAAAAAACAGACGTTGTCTTTAATGCAGAGTGGATCAATCCACTGGGTGCAGCAGGAATGCTAGAGTTAACAACTACGTTTAATGTTGCACGTATGCTAGAGCGTGATGACTTTGAAAAGCGTTATAAAAGTGGAACATCGATTTCCATTAGTGAATTTCTCTATCCATTACTTCAAGGCTTTGATAGTGTCCATTTAAAAAGTGATGTTGAGATTGGTGGAACAGATCAGAAGTTTAACTTATTGATGGGTCGTCATCTTCAACGTACCTATCAGGTAGGAAAAGAGCAGTCTGTCTTAATGATGCCTATTCTTGAAGGCCTAGATGGTGTGCAAAAGATGAGTAAATCTTTAAATAACTACATTGGTGTTACTGATGCACCAAATGATATGTTTGGAAAGGTGTTGAGTATTTCAGACGACTTGATGTGGCGCTATTATGAGCTTTTAAGTTCACGGACTCTTGATGAAATCTCACGCTTAAAAAAAGGTGTTGAAGATGGCTCTGAGCATCCTAAAAAAGTTAAAGAGGCACTCGCACTTGAAATTGTAGAACGTTTTCATGGAAAAGTGGCTGCTGATGGTGCTAAGACTGAATTTGATAATGTTCACGCAAAAAGTCAGATTCCAGCAGATATTGTATCATTTGAATTAGATGGTCCGATTTGGATTGCTAAAGCGTTACAAGAGTGCTTAATTAGCCCATCAACTTCACAAGCCCGTCGTGATATTAAGCAAGGCGCTGTTAAAATAGATCAAGAAAAAGTAGGCGATGAGCAGTTGCAACTTGAAGCAGGTGAATATATTCTGCAAGTTGGTAAACGTAAGTTTGCACGCTTAAAGGTAAGGTCATGAGTTATAAAGCAGTAAAAATTGGTAAACACATCATTGAAGTACCTATTGTTCAAGGTGGGATGGGTGTCGGAATCAGCTGGGATCAACTTGCTGGACATGTTTCTCTTGAAGGGGGCCTTGGTGTTATCAGTAGTGTGGGAACAGGTTATTATGAGAATAAGGCCTATGCCAATAAACTCGTAGCAGATCGTCCTTTGGATGCTTTGAATTTTTACTCTAAAGAAGGTTTGATTAAGATTTTTGAAAATGCACGTAAGGTCTGCGGTGACAAACCTTTAGCGTGTAATGTTCTGTATGCCATTAATGATTATGGTCGTGTGGTTACTGATGCTTGTGAAGCAGGTGCCAATGTCATTATCACGGGTGCAGGTCTTCCTACCAATATGCCAGAATTCACAGCGGATTATCCTGATGTTGCCTTGGTGCCTATTGTCTCAACGCCTAAAGCACTTAAAATTATCTGTAAACGGTGGCAAAAACGTTACGATCGTCTTCCTGATGCGGTTATTTTAGAAGGACCAAAAAGTGGGGGTCATCAAGGTTTTACTTATGAGCAGTGTGGTATGGATGAGTATCAGCTTGAACACCTTGTCAAACCTGTTGTAGAAGAAGCTGCATTATGGGGTGGTATGCCTGTATTTGCTGCGGGTGGTGTTTGGGATAAAAATGATATCGATGCGATGATTGCTCTTGGCGCGGCTGGTGTTCAGATGGGAACACGTTTTATTGGTACTCACGAGTGTGATGCTCATGAGAACTTTAAAAAGGTTCTTATTGGTGCTAAAGAAGAAGAAATTCAACTCATGAAATCACCTGTAGGCTATCCTGCTCGTGGTGTTAATACCAATCTGTTTGAGCTTATTGAAACGCGAACGGGTCCAGATATTAAGTGTATCTCTAACTGTGTGGCACCTTGTAATCGTGGTGTTGAAGCTAAAGAAGTTGGTTTTTGTATCGCCGATCGTCTTAGTGATGCCTATGAAGGAAACTTAGAGTTTGGGCTCTTCTTTTCAGGAAGCAATGGATACCGTCTTGATGAGCTGATTTCTGTGAAAGAGTTGATGCAAAAGTTAACAACAGGCGAATAAATTTGCTTCGCCTCTTCTTTCTCCTTCTTTTACATGTAAGCTTGCTTGTAGCTGCAGATAACAGTGATATTTTAAAGCGCGCAGATAAATTGACAAAGAGTCCTTCAAAAACAGAGGTCTTTCGCGCTTATAATGACTATAAAAATGTCTATCTACGTTCCATGATGCATGCTAATCTTACCGAACGTCGAAAAGCGCTGCAGGGTATTGTCATTTCGGGTAAAAAACTGCATATTGACATTTCGCAATATCAAAAAGAGCTTAATACTTTAAAAAAATCTGCAAAAAAACCGCTTAAAAGTACACCACAAAAAAAGAGTACTTCAACAGCTACGGCAAAAAAAATTACCATTAGAGATCAGAACATACTCAAAAAGGGAGAATGGAAAAAGGGTACCTTAGAACTGCTGTTTGATAAAAAACTTCGTAGCACAGATGTGAATTTTTTTAAGCTTCTTGATGAGAAGAAAAAAAGTTTCAAATATATTTTTGATATTCATGCAAGAAAAAACAGTACGATACATCTTCAGCATAAAAAGCTTAAGCGTATCCGTATTGCTCAAAAGAAAAACGATATGCTACGTTTTGTCATTGAGAGTGAGAACAAACTAAATTTACGATTTAAGCTTGATGGGAAGAGACTCATTGTTTTTCCTCATTTAGAGAGTAGTCATGTGACGTCTAAAAAGCCAAAACCGACAAAAAAACCTCCAAACAGCGTGGCAATACCAAAAGGTAAAATTGTTGTTATTGACCCAGGACATGGAGGTAAAGATGCTGGAGCAGTAGGACATAAAAAGTATAGAGAGAAAGTTGTAGTCATGCAGGTAGCTAACGCTGTAGCAAAGCGCTTGCGTAGAGATGGTATTACTGTCTATTTAACACGAACAAAAGATAAGTTCATTAAATTACGTACTCGAACCCAGTATGCTAATAAGAAAAAAGCAGATATTTTTATCTCTATTCATGCGAATTCCGTACCTAAGAAAAATGCTTTAAAAGCAAAAGGGATAGAGACATATTTTCTATCACGTTCACGAAGCAGTCGTGCTACTCGTGTCGCTGCCATTGAAAATTCAAAAGAGATTGAAGATATGAACTATTTTGGAAAAAATAATCTGCTGAATTTTATGAACCGTGAAAAGATTATTGCTTCAAATAAGTTAGCTATTGATCTTCAGCAGGGGATACTTTCAAATCTTCGTAAGCATTATAAAGATATCAAAGATAATGGAGTTCGTGAAGGGCCATTTTGGGTTTTAGTTGGGGCTCAAATGCCAGCAGTTTTGCTTGAAATTGGTTTTATATCGCATCCTACAGAAGCAGAGCGTATGGTGAATAAAAAATATCAAGAGCGTTTGGCTACTGGTATTACCGAAGGAATTGAGCGTTATTTTATCAATAATCCATAATATCCCTTACATGTAAAGCTTTACATGTAAGGCGACTTCTAAAATTCTTAAGATGATTTAGGTTCTAAGTCACCAGCAATGGCCTCTTTTTTATCAATTAGATTTTGAATTTGTTCTTTGACTTTATCGTAACGAAATTGCTCTTTAAATCCTTGAATTCGTCCACCAGCAGCATTGGGGTGTCCTCCTCCATTTGCCCACTCTTTGGAAATCATAGCAACATCAACTCTATTATTAGCTCGAAAACTCATGGTACCACGCGGGCCAATATCAAGAATAAAGTCATATTCAGGAAAGGTCGTTAAAAAACCATTCCCAATGATAGAAGTATTTCCAATCGCGTAACTTAAAAATCCTCTGTAGCCTTTGTAATAAATAGTCATTTCACTACGTTTTTCTCCAAGAAGCGCAACGATTCGTTTTGTTGATAAGTTGTCAAGTGTGTCATTCTGATCTTCTTTAAAATAGGCTTTTTTCATGAGATGAATCTTTTCATCGAGTTTGATATTGGCATCTTCTAGGCTTAGCATCTCAGCGGCTTGGGCTAAGAGTGAGAGTTTATAATGACGATCTTCGCCTGAAAAAATTGTGCGGTTTAGTTCACGTGTTTCATTCACAAGACGCATACAGACTTTACCATATTCAAAATTGTCATGTTCGCTCTGAATCCAAAGATCAACGGCATTAACTACATCAACATAGGCGTTCATCCATGATGGCTCCAAAAACTCAAAATGCTCTTTTGCATAGTCGTAAGTAATTTTAGTCGCACTGCGATCGGTATCGAGAAAATACCACTCATACTGCGCAGCAGTCTTCGCACCACTGCCGTGATGATCAAGAAGTTGTATCGTAATATTTCGTCCGCTGTCATTAAGTTTTTTAACACGTTGATCTAAAGATTTTGCCTCATCAGGATAAAGGTTTAAATCAGTGATAAGTATCAAAGCATCGTCACTACTTTTAGTAATGGCTTCAATAATTTGATTAAGACGTTCGATTACCTCTGCACCATAGTTGGCATTATAAGAGTAGATGGTATAGGGTGTGGATTGCATAACAAGTTGACAGCTATAACCGTCAAGGTCAATATGAGATAGGTGATGAATAGTTTTCATTTTTTTCCTTTAAATAGCTTATTAATGTAAAGATTAATCAATGCTGATTGATCCTAAGACTTCAAATTTGGCACTGGTATCAATCTCTGCATGAGAGAGTGTAACGACATCAAGGCTGAAACGTTCATAGATCTCAGAGAGAGGACGGCGCAGTTGTGGATCAACAATGATGATAATGGGAGAGACCCCTTTTTGCAAGAGTTCGGTCGCTTTTTCACTTGTAGCTTGTATGAGTTTATTGATCTCACCTACATTAAGCAAGAGATTGCGAATACCATCTTGTTCTTGTGATTTATCAAGCATCTTCTGCTCTGTAGCGGTATCGAAGGTTAAGAGCTTGATAACGCCATCTTGTCCACTATAAAGGTGGGTAATAACACGAGAAAGCTTCGCACGTACTTGCTCGGTGATCAGTTCAACATTTTTAGTATATTCTGCGATATCGGCCATTGTTTCTAAAATAGTGAGCATATCGGTAAGTGGAATTTTCTCATGCAAGAGGGCTTTAAAGACCCTCTGAATAAGACCAATATTGGCGACTTTTAAGAGATCATCAATGACAACAGGATAGTCATTTTTAATTTTATCAAGAAGCATCTGTGTCTCTTGACGGGTTAACATCTCTTCAGCGTGTTGTTTGATAAGTTCACTGATATGAGTAGAAATGACGGTTGCTGGATCGACAACAGTGTAGCCATACATGATGGCATCTTCTTTATTCTCAGGTGAGATCCATAAGGCATCAAGACCAAATGCAGGCTCTTTGGTCGGCTCTCCTGGAAGGTCGCCTGTCGCCATACCGCTGTCCATGGCTAAAAAACGATCAGGCTGAATATTACCATCACCTATAGCGACACCTTTTAGCAGGATCTGATATTGATCTGCTTTGAGATGAAGGTTATCTCGAATACGAACCTGTGGCATTAAAAACCCAAAGTCAGAAGCGATTTTACGACGCATCGAACGGATACGCTCTAAGAGGTCTCCACCTTGAGCAGCATCAGCGAGTCGAATGAGCTGATAACCTAAGGTCAGTTCAATCATCTCTACTTTTAAAATATCATCAAGAGCAGCCTCTTCTTCTTGGGCAATCTGTTCTTGAGATTTTTTAGGAGCAGTTGTTCCAGGCGTACCCGCTGCAGCTGCACCTGGTTTTGCAGGAGTTCCATCAGCCTTATGAGGCGCCTTAGTATCTGATTCATTAAAAATGTTGAGATCACCTTGATTATATCTATGCAATGCATAACCCAAGCCGGCAAAAATGAATCCTACAAAACCCATTGAAAGTGTTGGTAGTCCTGGAACCAATGCAAACATAATCATAATAAATCCGACAATCATCATGGTACGGGCATTTCCCATCAGTTGGGAGATCGTACCTTCGGCAAAATTGGTACCATCACTTGAAGAGCGTGTGATCATAATACCGGTTGATGTTGAAATAATAAGCGCTGGAATCTGAGAAACCAACCCATCACCAATCGTTAATATTGTATAGGTTGAAGCACTGGTGCTGACATCAAGATCAAATTGAAAGACTCCAATAAGAAAACCACCGATAATATTGATGAGGGTAATGATAATTCCCGCGACCGCATCACCTTTAATAAATTTACTCGAACCGTCCATTGCGCCGTAAAAGTTAGCATTTTGTAAGATCTCTGCACGACGTTCTTTGGCTTCGGACTCTTCGATAAGACCGGCATTGAGATCGGCATCTATGGCCATCTGTTTCCCCGGCATTGCATCAAGTGTAAAACGTGCAGCAACTTCAGCAACCCGTGTTGAACCCTTGGTAATAACCATAAAGTTAATTAAGACCAAGATGGAGAAGACGATAATACCGATGACATAATTACCGCCGACAACAAAACTACCAAAACTACTAATAATGTCACTAACGGCTTCAGGCCCTTCGTTTCCATGACTAAGAATCATCCTCGTCGTGGCAACATTTAGAGAGAGCCTAAAGAGTGTTAAGATTAATAAGAGCGTTGGAAAGGTAGTCAAATCAGTTGGTTTAGGAATATAGAGTGATATGAGTAATACAAGCACTGCCATCGCAATAGAGACAGTGAGCATCAGATCAAGTAGAGCACTTGGGAGTGGGACAATAATAATGCCCAAAATAGCCATAACAAAAAACACAACACCAAGGTCGCGTGATTTAAATAGCTGTGCGAGTATCGTATTAAATTGTTGTTTTGTACTTTTTGCCTTCGCCACCGATACCTACTCTTCTAATATATCTTGAAGAGTAAGGGTACCTAAAAATCCGTCAATTTTACCTTGAAGTCTATTGATAAGGGGCCAGATTTTACATGTAGAGGCATTATCTGAGGGACAACTCTCCTTAGATGGTGAACAATCAAAGACTGCGGGAGTCTTTCCTTCAGCGGCACACATAATCTCTAGAATTGTACGGGTCAGTGAAGTTTCATTGAGTGCAAATCCACCTTTAACTCCTTTAAAGGAGCTAATAATATCTACCCTAGCTAAAGCCTGGAGGATCTTTGCAAGAAAGCTTTTTGAGATATCAAGCTCTTTGGATAGGGTTTCGGCATCAAGAGGTTTTTCAGATTTTGCTAATACAATCAGTGATAAAAGTGCGTATTCACTAGCACGAGTTAGTAACATTGTGTTTCTTTACATGTAAGATTTAAAAGGTATTATAGTCTAAGTTTCTTTGCTTAAAAAAAATAGAGTAAAAACTTAAAGTTTTTTAGATATAATTCCGCCTCAACATTTTAAGTGTAAGCTTGAAATGAAATTTAATATACCCATCAGGAGGTCATTATGGCTTTAGATACGGCGAAAAAAGAAGAAGTAGTTAAGCAGTTCGGGCGTAACGAAACAGATACAGGTTCAAGTGAAGTTCAAATTGCATTAATATCTACTCGTATTACAGAGTTAACAGAGCATCTGAAAATGCATAAAAAAGATCACGCATCTCGTCTTGGTCTTCTCAAGCTTGTTGGTCAGCGTCGTCGTTTGATGCGTTATTTGAAACGCACAAACAAAGATAGCTATAAAACACTCATTGAAGCACTTTCAATCAGAGATAATATTTAATTACAATTCTCTTTAACCCTGGTTTTATTAAACCAGGATTATCCCTCTAAAACTCCCTAAATATCACAAATATATAATTTTTAAATACATTTCTTTTATCTTTTAATATTCTTTTAGACTTATCAAGGTACTCTATGCTCATTCAAGTTATTTGATTGGAGGAAGCGATGTCAGCAGAAGATAATGCAATCAGTACCAAAGGGCTAACTTTTTTAGAAGATGGAGAAGTCTTATATGATGATCTCTATCTTTTATCTGAGACAGATGATAAAGGGATTGTCACTTATGCTAGTGACTCTTTCTATAAAGTAGCGAATATGACAAAAGCAGATTTGATGGGACAACCTCATAATGTTGTACGTCATTCTGAAATGCCTCGTGCGGCTTTTAAATCACTTTGGGATGATGTTCAAAGTAAAGGTTTCTGGACAGGATATGTTAAAAATGCTCGTAAAGGTGGTGGTTACTATTGGGTGCATGCTACTGTTTTACGCTCAACTGATGCTAATGGTGCTGTCAAATATGTTTCTATTCGTGTGAAACCATCACGTGAAGATATTAAAAAAGCTCAAGAGCTTTACGCAACATTAGATTAAGAGGGAGTAGTGATATGGCTTTAGTCAAAAAAGGTGGCGGATCAAGCGCTGCAGTAGTTTCAGGACAGACAGGTGACAAACGACGTCAACGCACATTAGCAAAACAGCAACAGATTTCAGAAAGTATTGCTGGAGTTGCAACGACCATCTTAGATAATGCTCAAGAGAGTGTTAGTGCGATTGAGCAGTTAAAATCTTCTATGGAGCAGATTGCTACGGCTGCTGAAGAAAATAGTGGTGCAAGTGAACAAGCCCTTAAAAATGTTAAGGGCATTGATTCAAATATCTCTCGTATGGGAAATAGCATTGATACCGTAATCTCATCAACACTCTCAACCGGTGATAATGTCATGAAAGCTGTTGATACTATCAATATCTCTGTAGATCGGATGAATGAGTCTGTTGAGGTAGCGAAGCAGTCATCTACGAAGAGTGAAGAGCTTAAGGCGTCTTCTGGAAAT
Source organism: Campylobacterota bacterium (assembly GCA_034659135.1). Classification (GTDB taxonomy): domain Bacteria; phylum Campylobacterota; class Campylobacteria; order Campylobacterales; family Sulfurimonadaceae; genus S010-53. The sequence continues at coordinate 36,681 of JAYEGP010000070.1, read as the reverse complement.
ATTGGTGAAGCTGTAGGGTTTATTGCAAAAATTGCTGATCAAACGAATCTTCTAGCCCTTAATGCTGCTATTGAAGCAAGTCGCGCTAAAGAGCATGGTAAAGGTTTTGCAGTGGTTGCTGATGAGACACGTGCACTTGCTGGAGAGAGCGAAAAAAATGCAGAGTTTATCTCAGACCTTGTTAATAAGATTCAAGGCAGTATTGACAATATTATTAAAAGTATTGTAGATACAACAGGTATTATTGAAGTTACAGGAAATCAAGGTACCACGCTAAGTCAAAAAATGGAAGAGTTAACTAAAATAGCGACCTTTACCGTTGAAGCTGCTCGTAATATGAACAATTTTACTCAAAGTCTTGCCAATGTTATTTCAAGTATTAATGATGGAAGTTCTGATATTGCTAAAGCATCTCAAGACATTGCACATTCGGTTGAACGCACCTTAGATGGTATTGAGATTCAATCAAGTGCATTAGCTCAGACAGAAGATGATATTAAAGAGTTGAGTGATTTGGCTGAAGAGCTGAAATTTTCAACTGATACGATGAAATCAGCAGAAGAGATTGCAACATCAGCGGACACGATTGGCGGCTCAATGGAAGATATCCAGAGTTCACTTGAAGAGGTTAATGATGCGCTTAATCTCATTGAGTCAAGCTCTAACACAACGAATCAAAGTGTTTTGTCTAATAAAGAGTTAGTTGAAGAAGGCTTAGAAGCCTCAAAAGATATCAATGCCTTAATTGAAATTGGTCGACGTAATTTCGATCTGTTGAAGATCTCTTTTACTGAAGTTCGTAGTGAGCTTAAGGGTATTGCACAAGCCTTTGAAAACTCTATTAATGAAGGTAATACGGCAGGTGGTGAGCTTGAAATTATTGTTAAAGAGACACGAAATGTTGATAAAACCGTAGGTAATATCTCTAATTCTATTATTCAACTTAATATGTTGGCTATTAGTGGATCTATTGAAGCGGCAAGAGCAGGGGACTTTGGAAAAGGTTTTGCTGTGGTCAGTGCAGATATTAGAAACTTAGCAAAAGACTCAGAAGAGAATACCGATAAGATTAATGATACTATTGAATCGATGAACTCAGAAATTGACATGGTTCGTACGGATTGGTTAAAGCTTTTAGGTGGACAGGGAAGCGAACGCCATCAGATCGATCGTTTGGTTCAAGATGTTGAGACCATTACTACAATGATTATCGATCTATTAGATCGTTTTACAGGATTAAAGAGTATTAATGACCAAAACCTTGAAGGCATGAATCAGGTATTGATCGGAATAAGTGAAATTCAAAAAGCAGTGGAACTCTCTGCAAGAAATGCGATGGAGTCACGAAAAGCTAGCGAATTAATTATTGAGACCATTTCACATATTGGTGAAGGTGTTGAAGAGTTGGCCGTGATGGCGGATGAATTACAACAAGGCTAATGATGAGCATTGAAGAGATTCTAATCATAAAACATGGTAGTGTTTATTATGGAATCAGTACTGAAATCATTAATCAGATTTTACGAGTTCCTGCATTTACCCCTGTGGTTTTAACCTCAGATGCAATCTTGGGCTTAAGTTCTGTTAGCGGAAAAATCGTAACAGTTTATGACATCAATTTATTATTAAGCTTACCTGCTATTGACATAGAGTGTGAAAAGACACGTCTTTTAAGCCTTGTGGGAAAAAATGAAAGCACTGCTTTAGTTGTTCCAGAAGTTTCTGATACGGTTTTAGTAGATGCTGAAATGCTTGAACATATAGAAGATAGTAGTGATGGTGTCGTTGCTATCTATAAACATCATGATGCAATAGTGCAGATTCTTGATATCACATTTCTTTTAAGTAGAGCAACACTAAGTACTTATGAGCTCAATACTGTAAAAGACGGATCAATAAGAAATAGTGAGAGTTCTAAAGAGAAGATGAACACAAAACGCTATCTCTTTATTAAGATGGCGGATGAACGCTATGCTGTTGATATTGACAGTTTGCGTGAAATTATGAAATTACCAGAAGAGTTTACAGAAATTGCTGGTAGTGCTAGTGAAGTACTTGGCATGATGGCACTTAGAGGTGAACTTCTTGTGGTTATGGATCTAAGACGTTTTTTCTCTTTTGACGATAGCTTATCCGAAAAAAATCGTATTTTAGTGACAGAAGATAAGGGTAAAACTCTGGGTCTAGTGGTGGATGAAATTTTGGATATACGTGATGTTGAGAGTGACTTTATTGATGAGATGCCTTCAAATTTTAAAGATAATAAAGTTTCTGGAGTTATTCATGATGAAGAGCAGTTAATTTCATTGATTGGAATTGATGTGATTCGTCAACTCTCATCACGAAGTGCTGCTTTAATCGATGATAAAGATAGAACCGTAGAAATTTTGAGTGAAAAACCTGTAGAATTTGAAGTTGTTGTGTTCAAATTTGGAGAAGAAGAGTACGCCATTAATATTGATGATGTTGTTGAGATCATTGATGCCGTAGAGGTGACTCCTTTTGCAGATTCACCTCAATTTGTTGAGGGAATCATTAATATTCGTGGACAAATTGTTATGATGATGTCTATTTATGAGTGGTTGTCAAAACCAAAACCTACATCACAGGATCAAAAGATCATTATTTGTCAGATCAATGAATACCGCATCGGATTTTATGTAGATAGCATTAGTGATGTTCTTGGAGTTGAAAAAAACGAGCTCAAAGAAGAAGACGAACGTGGTGATTATTTTTCTCATGTACTTCATTTAGAAGAGGGTTCACGTCTTGTACTTCTGTTTGATATCCATAAGATTACTCAAAAAAAGGAAGCTGCATGAGTAAAAAAGTGTTAATAGTTGACGATTCAGCACTTGTTAGAAAACAGTTACGTGAGATGATTGAAACCTTAGGTTTTGAGATTGAAATTGCCAAAAATGGTCAAGAAGCTGTGAATTTAGCAACAGAAACTGATTTTGATGTTATCACTATGGATGTTAATATGCCTGTGATGGATGGTCTGAGTGCTGTTAAAAAGATTATGGAAGTGAATCCTTCAGCTATTTTAATGGTAAGCTCATTAACCTCTGAAGACGCTTCAACAACAATAGAAGCGATGGAACTTGGTGCTATTGACTATATTGCTAAACCGGGTACTATGAATGTAGGAAAACGAGAAAATCGTGAGGAAATTCTTGAAAAAGTAGAGGCCTTAAGCAAAGTATCACGACGTCGTTTAAAACGTCAAATTCGCAGACCGGTGTTACGAGAACGTAAAGAACGGACACGTACACGAGAAGTGAGTACTACAGATAGTCGAGATATTTCTAAAGTATTATTAATAGGTTCATCAACAGGTGGGCCAGGTTTGATAGAGCAGATATGTGCAGCTTTACCAGCTAGCTATAGTTATCCTGTCTGTGTCGTTCAGCATATGCCAGAGCAGTTTACTAAGGCTTTTGCGGCGCGTCTTGATCGCGTCAGTGCACTGCCTGTACACGAGTCATCACATAATATGGAGCTTTTACCTGGCAATGTTTATGTGGCTCGTGGTGGTGTCCATATGCATTTTGCTAAAAAAGTTTCTGGAAAATATGTTATTCGTGAAGAGAAAGATGTAAATGATCAGTTTTTTCAACCGAGTGTGGATGAGATGTATCATAGTGCATTAAAAACTTTTGGCGGTGCTAATCTCGTAGGTGTGATTTTGACAGGAATTGGTGATGATGGAGCTAAAGGTCTTTTAGCTATAAAAAAAGATGGTGGCTACACCATTGGAGAGAGTGAAGCAAGTGCTACGGTGTATGGTATGCCAAAAGTGGCTTATGATATCGGTGGCGTTATGGAACAGCTCGACTTTAACCAGATCGTAAAAAAAATTGTAACATTTAAATAAGTGGAGGATTTATGGCTTTTGTAAAAAAACATCTTGAACAAGAAGTGACATCCTTTCCAAGCTTCGATAATCTTCAAGAAGCGATTGATTATTTTCAAAAATATGATGACTTTGAACATCGAAAGTATGCTCTTGAAGAGATGGTCGCTTTTGAAAATGGAGCGAGTTTTTTAGTTGAAGTGCTTTCTGATACAACAACAGGTAAAGCTATTGACGCTGAAGTAGCAGCTGTCTTGGCCACAATGGATCCTGATGAAGCCCCCATTGAAGAGGTTATGGAACTTTTAAAACTTCATAATGCGTATATTCGAAATTTGGCTATTTCAGTCTTACAAGATTATGGTGAAGCAATAAAGTACTATATTGTTAAATTTCTTATTGGTGATGATAGAGATCTTCGTATTTTTGCTATTAATGTTCTTGGAGATGTGAGTTTTCCTGAATCACGAGATATGCTCATTGAACTTTTAGAGGGTGAAGCAGATATTAATGTTGCTATGACTGCAGTGGATTATATGGCAGAAATTGGTGAAGCAGAAGATGTAGCGCTTCTTGAGTCACTTAAAGAACATTTTAACCACGATCCTTATGTTGTGTTCGGTGTTGATAATGCTATTCGAATGATACAGGGATAGATTATGGCATATGCACTTTCCAAAGATAATTTTGTCAAACTGAGTGAATTTATTTATAGAAAAAGTGGTATTTATCTTGAAGAAGATAAACATTATGAAAAACTAGCCAAGTTTGTGGATAATCGAATTTCGACATTAGGATTTGATACGTTTAGAAAATATTTCTTTAGAGTACGTTTTGAAGATAAAGATGGCGTTGAATTTCAAGAACTGATGAACGGAATGACTGTTAATGAGACCTATTTTTTCCGTGAAGTGAATCAGTTTGAAGTTTTAGCGAATCATATTTTACCTGACCTGCATAAAACACGTCCTAAAGGTGTGCCTTTACGTATTTTATCCTCTCCTTGTTCAACAGGAGAAGAGCCTTACTCGATGATCTTACATATTTTAGAAGAGGGTAAGATTATTGAAGAGCGTGATATTGAGGTTGTGGGCATTGATATTGACTCTACTGTCATTCAAAAAGCGGAAAAAGCACACTATACGCCACGATCAGTTCATGCTATTCCTAAGCCAATTTTAAATCGATGGTTTAACAAGAAAGGCTTAGGCTATACCTTGATCGACGACCTTATGGGTGTGGTCGATTTTAAAGTCGTCAATGTTTTTGATCGTACTGAAATGCGTAAGCTTGGAAAATTTGATATTATTTTTTCAAGAAATATGATGATTTACTTCGATGATGCCAGTCGAAAAGAGGTAGCAATGACATTTTATGATCTACTTAATCCAAGTGGCTATGTTCTTTTAGGACATGCTGAATATATGAGCCGAATTGTTTCGGTATTTAATGCAAAAAAAATGGATACCACATTAGTGTATCAAAAATAGAGGAGAAATAATATGCCATTAGTAATTTTTATAGATGATAGTGAAACGGCTTTAGCGTCGACACGAATGGTAACGCAAAGTATGCCCATTGAGGTAAAACAGTATTTAGAAGCTCAAGTAGCTTTAGCTGAGATTCAAAGTGGCGTAATTAGTCCTGATCTTATTATTACCGATCTCAACATGCCTGTTATGAATGGATTAGAGTTTTTAAAAGCTTTACGTCAAGTTGAAAGTGCTAAACGTACACCGACTTTGATGTTAACAACGGAGACAAAAGCAGAACTCAAACAACAAGGCAAAGCACTTGGACTTACGGGTTGGATTGTAAAGCCATTTAATCCAGCACAACTTAAGCAAGCTATCACGCGAGTATTACGCCTACCGGCATAAATAAGGAGATTGTATTATGGTACTTTTAAATTCTGTTGATCAACTTCTTGGACATATTAAAATTGTTGAAGAAGAGACGATGCTACTTTCAAAAAACTCACTCTTGAAGCTTTCAGCTTTTCTTGAAAAGAAGAGTATAGAGATCGATGATGATGTTGCAGAAGCTTTACAGTATCAAGATATTATTTCTCAACAACTGAGTGCAACCATTGAAGCTATTGAAAGTGTTCAGCAGAGCATACATCAGTATCAACATGCTGCCAAAGAAGATGAGACGATAGCTCTTAGGAGTATGGAATCATTAGATAGTAAGTTAACAAAGGCAATAGCGCGTGCTAAAGATAGACAGCAGGCATTTTCTGGAAATGTTAATCATGAAAATGATGACGATGCAATAGAGTTTTTTTAGGAGCTAAAGATGGCAACAGTAATGGTTGTAGATGATTCAAAAACAGTACGGAGCTATCACGGTTCCATTCTTAAAGCGATGGGTGTAACTATTGTCGAGGCTGAAAATGGCATGGAAGCACTTGAACGTAGTTTAGATGCAGAGATTGACCTCTATTTAGTAGATGTTAACATGCCGGTTATGGATGGATATTCTTTTGTTAAGGAACTGCGTAAACAGCCTAATCAAAAAATGGCACCGGTGATTATGGTGACAACACAAGCACAAGAAATTGACAAGATTGAAGCATATAAAGTAGGTGCTAATCTGTTTGAAACAAAACCGATTAAGCCCGACCAGCTTAATGCTTATGTTAATATTTTAGTACAGAGTTAAGGAGTTAGTATGGATCCTCTATTAGAACAGTTTTTAGTAGAAGCACGTGAAAACCTTGGCTTTATTGACCAAAATATTGAAGCGATAGGTGGTGATGACCCTGAGCTTTTAAATTCGGTATTTAGAGCAGCACACACCTTAAAAGGTGGCTCAGGGATAGTTGGTTTTGAATCCGTCAAAGATATTACCCATCATGCAGAAGATCTTCTTGATATGCTTCGTGGCGGTAAAATTGAATTTCAACCATCTATGCTTGAAGCGCTCTATAATGCTTTCGATGAGGTTATGAACCTTGTAGAAGCAGCTGAAGAGAGTGAAGAGATTGTTGATGCGGATGAAGAGCGTTTACAAGCAATTGTGGCACAGCTAAGTAGTGAAATGGGTAAAGACGATGCAGCTGAAGAGCATTGGAGTGTTCCCTTTACTTTGATCAATGATGTGAAAAATATTGTCAATATGCCACTACACTTTTTAAAAGATTTTGATCAAAAAATCACGTTTAAACAAGATGACTTTAGTGAAAACGATTGTAGTAGTAAACACCTTTTTGCTATCACTTTTGATGTTGATGAATCGTGTATGGTTTATGGAAATGATCCCATATATACACTGTCACTTTTAGGTGATGATATGCTTGGTATGCATATGTGTATGAGTGAACAGAATGCCAAGTCTGTTTTAAGCGGTATGGATGATCCTGATGGTCTTCTTTTGCAGACACAGTTGACTGCATTTGTGTATGGAATATTCTCCGATATAGAAGATGCGCTGTTTAACTTTTTAGATGAATTACAATTTAGTGTCTTAGACATTGCAACACTTCTAAGTTTAGATCATGGTGAAAGTAATCATCAACTCGATCTTATTAAAGAGTTGACGTCAAACTTAGATTTAAATCATGAATCGATTCAATCTGCTATTGAAAAAGTCTTGCCACTCATTGGCACAGAGAGTATTCAGTACTCACAACTTGTTCGTTTATCGGAAATATCTCATAACATTGAAGCAGATGATTTAAATAAACTCTCTGGCTTTTTCACTTCTCTTGAAAAAGGGGAATGTTATCAATATGATGAGAATAATACGGTAGTTGTTAATGATGCCGTGACTTCAGAAAGTGTAGCTCCTACTAAGGAAGCTGTTGAAGTTGATGAAAATATGCAAGCTAACTTAAATGAGATACTGACGCAGCAAATCAAGGTACTAGAAAATACAGGAAATCAAAATGAGACCTTAATGCGTGTCGCTATGATCCTTGAAAAACTTCGTCGTTTTTATCCTGATATGCCTCAGATGAGTACTCAAGAAGAGATGCTCAATTGGATGTGTCTCACTCTTGGAGTGACAGCACCTAAGATCTCTGAAGCAGCAATAGAAGAGACGGTACCTGAAGTTGTTGTGATAGAACAAACACCTGTTGCAAAAGGTGTTGAAGAGAGCATCGTGGAAAATGTTGTAGAGAAGGTTGAAGAAGAAAAACCGAGTGTTGTTCCCGCACTACCGAAGAAAGAGAGTGTTAAAAAAGATAAAGCAGTGGCTACTAAAGCCGTCGTTGGTAAAACGGTAAAGATTGAGCAAGAATCTATTGATAATCTTATGAATATTGTTGGTGAACTTCTTGTAGCAAAGAATTCACTGCCGTATCTTGCAGATAATGTTGTAGATATGAATACCGAGATGATTAAACGTGAAATCATGGAAAAGTATACCTTTATAAACCGCCTTTCTGAGCAGTTGCAAGATCTCATTATGTCGATGCGAATGCTTCCTATCTCCTATGTTTTTGATCGCTACCCTAAGCTTGTGAGAGAGATTTCTAAAAATTTAGGTAAAAAAGTGAAACTGAATATGGAAGGTGGAAACACTAAGCTTGATAAGAATATGATTGAAATGTTGGCTGATCCAATGATTCATATTATGCGAAATTCACTCGATCATGGTATTGAAACACCTGATGTTCGTCTAAAAAAAGGTAAAAGTGAAGAGGGTACGGTGAGTTTAGAAGCCTACGCGCAATCGGATAAAATTGTTATTGAAATTATGGATGATGGTGCTGGAATTAACGTGGATCGTGTGATTCAAAAAGTCTTGGAAAAAGAGTTGCTTACCATCGATCAGATTGAAGCAATGAGTGATAATGAGAAGGCTGAACTGGTGATGCTCGCTGGTCTCTCGACAGCCGATGAAATTAGTGAATATAGTGGACGCGGCGTGGGTATGGATGTTGTACGAAAATCTATTGAAGGCTTTGGTGGGACGATCAGTATTGAAACACGACCAAATCAAGGTACAACGATTCGCCTCTCTATTCCTGTCTCTTTAGCAGTGAGTGAACTCTTACATGTAACAATGAATGGTGTTCATTATGGCTTACCGATGGACAATGTTTCTGAAATTGTCAAAATTGAACGCAGCGAGATTGAATATCTTCATAACGAACCTTTTATCTATTTACGTGGAGAGGTTATTCCATTGCTTTTCATCAAAACAATGCTTGATGAAGAGGTTTTAGCCAATCACCCACTTCCTATTGTTGTCTTAAATATCAAAGATAATTTAGTCGCAGTGGTCGTTAATGAACTGCTTGGACAACTTGATGTGGTTCAAAAACCACTTGAAGGGGTGATGGAAACCCATCCGATCTTTAGTGGAACGGCACTTTTAGGAAATGGTCAAATCATTATGACGATAGATCCTTTAGGAATATTGGGAATATCTAATCAACTTAAATCTTCAGTTGAGAAGGCCATGTAATGTTTAACATTGTTCACAAGGTATTGGCATGAAAAGTCTTATAATTTTTGAAGTTAAAAATAACCGTTATGCAATTGATTTAGAATATATTCAACGTATTGCACAAATACCTAAAATTACAGATATCCCCAATGCACATGAATATGTGGACGGTATGATGTCGTATAAACAAGGTGTTATTAAAGTGGTCAATTTTCGAAAGATGACAAACCTTGACTCCTTTGACAGTGATCTTAAGATGCTTTTTTTGGACTTAAAAGAACAGCATACGACATGGGTGCAAACACTAAAGAATAGTGTTGAGAAAGGTGTTGAGTTTGATTTAGCTACCGATGCACATGCGTGTAATCTTGGTCAGTGGTTAGATGGCTTCACCTCATATGATGAGCGTGTCAGCACTATTGTAAAAGAGTTGAATAGTTTTCACAAACAGTTACATAAATCAGCTATAAGCATACTCGAAACAGCTAAGTATGATCAAGATAAAGCATTAAAAGAGATCAATGAGAGTGTCATGAGTATTTACAATTCAACAATACATCAACTCGATCAGTTTATGGTTGAGTTTGATGTTGTCTCAGATTCATTGCAAAAACTCCTGCTTTATCATGGAGATGAATGTGAATTTGCACTTAAAGTAGATGCTATTATCGATATCGCCCATGTAGATAAGGCAATTATTAAAGAGAGTGAAGCAAATTATAAAATCAGTCCTTATCTAGAACTCGAAGGTGTTATTGAGCTCGATAGCGTTTTAGTAAATATGGTTAAATCTATTAAACTTCCAATAAAAGAGGTCTCCTAATGGCAATTACAATCGAAGATAATAAACTTCTGTTTACATCCGTAATCTATGAAGATGAAGTGGCAACAATGCGTGACTTTTTTCAAGAGAAAGCACCTGAAAACATCAGCATTGATTTTACAACATGTGATGATGTTCATCTTGCTGTCTTACAGACAATAATGGCCTATAAAAAGCTCTACAGTTGTGAATTTAGTTTTGGTGAAGAGAAAAAAATGTTTCAAAAAGTATTAGAGGGATTCGATACGAGTGAAAACCATTGTAATTAGCAATAGAAAAGGGGGTTCTGCTAAGACGACAACAGCAGTAAACCTTGCTTCAGAGCTTGCCAAAGAAGCTTCAGTACTGCTTCTTGATTTTGATACACAAGGACACGCTTCTATTGGTGTAGGTTCTGGACCTTCTTCATCTTTAGGGATACACTCTATCTTTTTAGGTTCCACACTAAGTGAAACCTTTATTCCTACGGTTCATGATCAGTTGACACTCTCTCCAGCCTTGGAGTTTTTTGATGTTTATGAATATACAGATCTTAGGGGAGTACTTAAAAGTCGTTTTAAACATGAAAAAATAGCAGATTTTTTTGACTATTGTATTATTGATACCCCACCTACTTTTGATGCACTTTTAAAAAATTCTTTAGAAGTTGCAGATGCTGTTGTCATACCTTTTGTTCCTCATTACCTAGGCGTTGTGGCGGTAGGTCAGATGGTTCGTACGATTTATCAAAGCGCTACAACTCTTGGACGTGATCTAGCACAGGTAAGTATTTTACCGGTAATGTTTAATCCTCACATTCCTGAACACAAAGAGGCTCTAGAAAAAGTAAAAACAACATTTGGTGAAGAGAAGCTCTATTCGCCTATTGGTATTGATATTAAACTGGCCAAACAATTTGAATCGGGCGATCCCCTTGTATTAAACTCACGTCGCTCGAAAGGGATGAAAGATTATAAAATGTTTGCAGCAGAACTTATTAAGAGATTATGAGACGAGTCAAAGAGAATAAGTTATAATGGTTATAAAATTATGCAAGGTAGAACATGATTAAAATATTGATTGTAGATGATAATAAAAATAATCGTATGATTCTTAATCTTTTGCTTGAAGATTACTTAGATGAACATGAGGGCTTCTCTTTTGAAATTGATGAGGTTGAAAATGGAAAACTAGCAGTAGAAAAAGCTCAAGAGACAGCCTATAGTATTGTCTTTATGGATATTATGATGCCTGAGATGAACGGTGTTGATGCCACACGACTTATTCGTCAAAATGATAAAAATGTCATGATTATTGCAGTATCAGCAATTGATGATAGTGATTATCAACGACAGATTTTAAGTAATGGGGCTGAAGACTATATCTCGAAACCTATTAATGCTGATATCTTCAATAGCCGTATTGGAAATTATCTTTCACTTATTGAATCACGTCATCATAAAAAATTCAACTCTAATGCTATAAATATCTACACAAAAGAGGTCTTTAGTCGTCGGCTTATTTTTATGATTACCTCAGAAGATACCTTGTCTGAGTTTTGGGAATATTATCTTTTATCTGAAGGCGATCGTTGTGAATTGCTCAGTGACGTCGTTCGAGCAATTTACTCCCTTAGCGATCTTTTATTAAAATTTGACACACACTGTGAGGTGATAGTAGAAGAGTCTGAATCCCATCGGTATTTTACTTTGAGTAATATTAATATGATCGATGCCAAACTTGTAAAACTCGTAATGTTGAAAAACCCTATGGTACGTGAGTATCAGATACAAAATAAGCTGATAAGCTTTTCTTTACCCATTGAAACCGTCGTGTTAGCTCCAGAAGAGCCAATTGCACCTGCTGTTGAGAGTGTTGAGGTCGCTACACCTGAAGCTAAACCTGTAGAGACGTTAAAATCACTCGAACATCATATCTATTCTTATATGGATGTTGAAGATCTTGAGGAGTTAGAAATCTACCTAGGTAAACTCAGTTCACTATTCTTAATGATAGGAAGTAGTGAACTCGAGGATGAAGAGATTGTGCAGATCTACTCCTATCTTGCAAAAATAGCAAAAATTTTAACAGTTTATACTGAGTCTTATCCAATTGGACAGGCACTATTAGAGCTCTCTGATGCGATCTCTTCTGAGATTAATACCTTCCGTGAGAACTCAGAAGCTTTGGCACCAATGACCACTGCTTTTAGTAATGATTTAACCACATGGAATCGCATGATATTTCATGAAGGTGCGCCTAGTGTTAGTTTCTTAGATGATACGATCAGTGCAAACTCTAAGACGATAGTCTCCATGCTTGTCCCACAAAACGAGACAGAGGCAGTTGAAGACCTTGATGATATTTTTGATTTTTAGGAGTTTTACATGTATAAAGTAGATGTTAATAATGCTTGCAGTTGTTTTTTAAAAAGTGGTTATAGTGAACATCAAAGCTTTCAGAGTAGAGAGGAAGCCAAAGAAGAAGCCGATCAGATGTTTAAAGTGATGAATTCTACGTTTTGTCATAAACATCAATTTAGTATGATGGAAAAATTTGGTAATTATACGATAACTATTAGCTCAAAAATTAAGTAATAATTCGTATGCAAATCTCTTATAATTGGCTATACTTCAATGTAAAAAAATCACACAAACGAGAATATTAATGCGAAATATATTAGGAAAATACAAAAATAGTATTGCTAAAGTAACACTTGAAAACCGAACACTTTACAACAATACATTAATATTGGCAGAGGAAGGCTCTGGAAAGACCCATCTCGCTAATAAGATTAGAAATTTCATTATTGATAACGAGATTCCAACCCTCTATCTGGATTTTTCAAATCCTAGCATTGCAGATATCGAATTGCGATATAAGGCTGATGAAAATTTTAATTACATGCAGTTTGAAGAGAGTGAGTCATTTATGAAGGCACTTAAAGCGGCTACTGCAGAACGAAAACATATCTATATGGCCGTTAATCCTCAATATTTTAAGAATAAAAAAGATCAAAAAAGTAAAATTTCTCAGATGTTACAGATGGAAGTTTTACTTGAAAACTACTATTACTTTTTTCATGAAATTGCACAACTCAATGGGTTTTATACAAAATTTGAAGACTTTTTACTCTATCTTTTTGATTTAATCAACCAGAAAAAATATGGATTTACCTTTTTATCACAACCTCATGAAATCTTTGAAGAGCAAAAACTAAAACTTCTTTTTATGTTCTTATTTGTAGGAAAGTGCTCAAATGCTGATTATTACAATACAACGATTTTGAAAAACTTAAAAAGAAATGTCTTCTATTATCAATATCGTACGGGACATAAATCGATTTTACTCAATCCTATTAAAAGTGAAATTGTCTTTATTGATAGTGAATAGAATGATTTCATTGTAGGTAAAAAATGTTACCATACTTAAGAGGAGCAATATATTATGAAATTTGATGCACTAGAGAGTATTCTTGAGCAAGACGGTATTGTTTTTCTTTCCTATGGCGGATGTTTAACGCAGTCTTTGATTGCAGGTATGACGGATGCTTTAGAACACGAAGCGCAAAATAATGAGCTAAGTATTAAAATCTCTGGGAACATCTTTACGATTTTCATTGAACTGGCTCAAAATATGATGAACTATTCGAAATCTAAACAAGATGCAAACCATACCTATGAGTCTAAAGGTCTTGTTCTTGTTGGTATGGAGCCTGATAAAAAAAGTTATTATATTATGAGCCGTAATCAGATTGACGCTGATGATAAAATTAAAGTAGAAAAGCGCCTAAAAGAAGTTGAAGGCTTAAACAAAGATCAGCTGAGATCCTTATACCGTGAGCAGCGAAAAGCAGGTAAAGATAAACATGCTAAAGGTGCCGGTATCGGATTTATTGAAATTGCCAGACGATGTGATAAAATTGAATATGATTTTACCCCATCAAGTGAGAATCGCTATTTTTTTACGCTAAAAACTATAATTAATAAAAACTAAGGAATAACTATGGAAATCTTAACGCTTGGCGTAACTCAATATACCCCAGAAATCAAATTAGATCCTGTTGGAACTGTTAGTATGGTTGGAAAGTCGTATCCAGAAAACACATTTGAATTTTATAAACCTGTTATGGATTGGATGGAAGAGTATTTTGAAGGTAATGCAGCAGAAAAAACAGTGGTTAATATGGAGATCATCTATTTTAATTCCAGCTCTTCAAAACTCTTCTTTGACTTTTTTGATCTGCTTGATGAAAACAGAGAAAAAAACACCATTGAAGTCAATTGGATTTATGATGAAGAGAATGAAAGTGCTTTAGAAGCTGGAGAAGATTTTATTGATGATTTTGAGCATCTTACAATCAATCTTGTAGTTAAAAAGTAAGAGAGGATATACCATGTCAGGAGCAGAAGATAAACTCATAAAGGAGTTAGAAGATTTAAAAGGTAGTTTTGCCAAGACAACCGATAAAATCATTAAAGACCTTATGCGTCAAAATAAGATCATGGAGCGCAGTGATAAACGTCAACGTCAAGAGTATGATGAGTTACAAAAACGGCTTCAAGAGGTTGAAGAACTTCAAAAAGAGATAGAAGAGACACAACGTGAAGTCGTCTTTACTATGGGTGCCATTGGTGAAAGCCGATCAAAAGAGACGGGTCAACATGTTAAGCGTGTTGCTGAGTACTCTAGAGTTTTTGCGACATATTATGGTCTTTCTGACTGGGAAACTGAGATGCTTAAACAGGCTTCACCTATGCACGATATTGGCAAAGTTGCAATCCCAGATTCTGTGCTCAATAAGCCCGGACGCTTTAATGATGAAGAGCGTAAGATAATGGATACCCATGCCCAATTGGGCTTTGACATGCTAGCTCACTCTGATCGCCCCTTATTAAAATGTGCTGCAACGGTCGCTTATGAGCATCATGAAAAGTGGAACGGTACCGGTTATCCTCGCCAACTCAAAGGTGAACAGATCCATATATATGGTCGGATTACCGCTATGGCTGATGTGTTTGATGCTTTGGGCAGTGATCGATGTTATAAAAAAGCTTGGGATGATGAACGTATTTTCAAACTTTTTAAAGAAGAACGTGGTGAGCATTTTGATCCTAAATTAGTGGATATCTTTTTTGAACATTTAGATGAATTTTTGGCTATTAGAGAATCCCTTAAGGATGTCTACGAGTGATATATCAAGATACGCTTCGATATTTAAAACGTAAACTCAGCACTCCAAAAAAAAATCAAGAGTGGGGCGGACATGAGAATTTTGCACTGCTTCACTATCTCCAGTCACGATACAGCGATACTGAAATTGAGCAAAATAGTCGTGAAATTAAGATTGCTTTTCGTGATTTTTTTGAATCTGCAGGATCTTTGATATTTCGCTTCTCTTTAGACAAAGGCGTAGCATTTAAAATCACTCCCTACTCTCTTAACCCACAAGACTCTTCTCATTTGCAATCACTTATCACGATCATTAAAAACAGTCGTAGAAATATTGACTACCCCTATCAGGGTAGAGAAGATCAAATCGCAATTTTTGGAAGAACTCGCCGTGCTATGAATGCTGAACTTGCCGAAACAGATGAGCATGTTAATAAAAAAGCGCTCGTTCAATTTGCTATCAAAAAAGCCCTTGGACTTTCTGATCGTGATGTCATCTTAAATCAAAAACGCAAATACCTCATTAAAATTTTCCAAGCAATGCCTCATCTTGAAAAAGAGGTAAAGGCACCCAGCGAGATTGATCAATCTGAACGTCGCTTTAATGGTTATGAACCCCAAAATCTTGAAAATCATTACAATGAGTTCTTTTTAGAACAAGACCTAGATACATTTTTAGATGGTGTGATGGCTGTGCTGTTCCAAGAGAAATTAAATTTTGATGAGATTAGTAATGACTATTATGAAAAGCATGTGCTCTCACTGATTCGAGCACAAATAGCTTTAGAACTCTCCTATTATGTTTCTCAAAATAAAAACTATCTTATCGGTTTTGCCGGATTTATTTTTAGAAAGCATTTTATGGATGTGCATCAAAGAATGGCAACAGAAATTTTTGAGCAGATCACATTGAAAAGTGAAAATGCTGAAAAGTTTTTGAGATACTACTCTGGAAAAATCTATATTGAGGGAGGCAAACGTTACGCTATTCCCGAACTGACAACTCCTGATGGTAAGCACTGGAACTCTAATTCAGTACTCTCCATCGCCAAAATGTGGATTAATTCAAGAAATAAATACCGATCATTATTAGTAGAACTCGATAATAAGAAAGAGCATTTTAAAGAGATAGAAGATACTTATAATAATAAAAAGAAACAGCTAAGTTTAAATGAGGAACACTATAAAAAACAGTCGATTCAAGCGCGTGAACTTAATAATAAACTTGAAAACCTACGTTATAAAATGCGTGAAGAGAGTAAAGGAAAAATGGATCATAAGCTTGAACTTGAATTACAAAATGATGAAAAACAGTACGCTCATGATTTTGCCAAAGCTAAATCACATCTTTTAAAAGCAAAAAAACTTCGTGATAATGATGCTATGGCTTTTAAAAAAGCTGAAGAGGTCTATCTAGTAAGTCAAGAAGAGCGTAGTGAGATAGAGAAAAATCTTAAGCTACTCAAACAGAATATAAATCTCAATAGTGATTCATTTCATTCCATACTCGCATCACTTGTTAAAGCTTTGACACAAAGGAAGCATTTAGTAAACTAAGCTCTTTTATAGTTGGTAGATCTCCTTAGCACGCTCCAAATCTTCAATTGTATCAATTCCAAAACCCGTACTCGCTACTTTTACCATGGAGATTTTTTTACCATGATAGATAGCGCGAAGCTGTTCAAGTTTTTCAATATCTTCAATCGGTGCATCATCAAGTCCACAAAAATCATGCAGACTTTTTTTACTAAAGCCATAAATACCGATATGCCCAAAATAGACCGCACTGCCACTTCGGTTAAAAGGAATAGGGGAACGCGAAAAATAGATAGCATTATGCACATCATCTAAGACAACTTTCACAAGGTTGGCATCTTGTGCAGCTTCGGCATTGATGGCGTTGTAGCAGCTTCCCATAACAAAGTCTGCTTTGGCTTTTTGAAGTGTTTTAAGACGCGTGATAAGGTTCTCTACCACTTCGGCTTCTATGAAGGGTTCATCCGCTTGGACATTGATGATGAGTTCATCATCGTCAACATCAAGTATTTGAGCGCATTCATTGATACGATCGGTGCCACTTTTATGCGTGGTTGAGGTGAGCATCGCTTCAATGCCATGTGCTTTACATGTAGCGATGATGAGTTCATCATCTGCTGCAACAACAACACGATCAAGATGCTTGACACGATTGGCAGTTCGAACTACCATTGGAAGTCCACCGATATCGGCTAAAACCTTTTGAGGAAAACGTGTTGAGGCAAGTCGTGCAGGTATGATAATCATCTTAGAACCTTAGTAAGAGTATAATTTCATCATTATTACATGTAAGGCTATAAATGCAACTTTATCAACCTCTTGATGGGTATCGATACAACAGTGATTCGATCTTTTTATATGGATTCATTAGTCAGTTTGAGCCAAGAGGTCGTATGTTAGATGTGGGAGCAGGAAGTGGTGTTTTAGGCCTTTTGGTGGCTAGAGATTTTCCAAGAGTCAATCTTGAGGCGGTTGAGTTACAAAAAGAGTTTGTTCATTACGCCTCGAAAAATGCTAAGGTCAATAAGATAGCCTATCATATCCATCATACCGATCTAAGAGACTTTACATCAGAAGAGCCTTATGACTATATCGTTTCCAATCCTCCTTTTTACCATGAGGGAGCGTCACGAAGTGAACACGACATGATCGCAACCGCGCGTTCAAACACGTCGCTCCCTTTAGATGAGTTTTTTTTCAAGGTTTCGAAACTTCTTAAGCCAAAAGGACATTTTATTTTCTGTTATGATCCTCAGCAGTTTGGACTAATCTGCGCGGCATTAGATAAGGTCAATATGCGTGTGGTTGATGCACAGTTTGTCCATCCAAAAGCAGATCGTCCAGCGAGTCTGGTGATGTTACATGTAAGGAAAAATTCAAAATCTTTAATGAAAACCTGGTCGCCTTTTTTTGCTTTTGATGGTGAAATGTTTTCACCAGAGGCACAGCATCTTTACAAGAAAGCAAAAACCCATAGTATCAAGTGTCACATTTAAGAACTTATAATCTGTTGTGCTGCCTTAACGATGGGATAGGTTGTTGGTGCTGAGGTGAGCAGGGGTTGTGTCGCAACTTGAAGTGAGACGAGTTGGTGTGCGGTAAGCTCTGCTTCAATGGCAAGACCGATGATATTGATGATCTCTCCGGCTTCTTTGTCCCCGATCACTTGTCCACCGATAATCTGACCGCTATTTCGTAAGGCGATAAGTTTTACGGACTGCTTGGATGCATCAGGGATCGTGCTTGGATGGCGGTTGATGCCTTCAAAATATCCTGAAACATAATCGATCTGCTCTTTTTGTGCCTGAACCTCTGTGACTCCCGCACTTCCAAAGGCTCTATCTCCAATCATTGTGGAGAAGATGGCGATGGTTCCGTTAAAACCTTTAAGGTGTTTTAAACCATAGAGGGAGATACCTGCCACACGTGCTTCAGCGGCTGAGGTGGACGCCAGCATCACTTTTGATGGATCACGCGTAATAAAATCACGACGACCAGAGCAGTCACCTACGGCAAAAATGTCTTTATTGCGTGTGCGCATGTACTCATCAACCCAGATACCGTTATAACGTGCGAGTTTGAGTCCGGCTTTTTTAGCTAAAGTGGTATTTGGCTGGTAGCCTGTCGCTAAGATGATCGCATCACCCATGATTTTTGAGCCATCTTGCAAGATGACGCCACGTGCTCTAGTCTCATCATGGATGACCTCAGAAGCGTGTTGGCCTAATGCGAGCTTAATTCCAAGGTCTTGGATGATCGCCTCACCTTTTTTAGCCATATCGGTATCGAATGAATCCGCTAAAATATGGCGTCCTCCAATCAGTGTCACCTCTTTAGCATCACTTTTAAGCTGCTCTGCCATCTCAACACCGATAAACCCTGTCCCTACAACAATCACACTTTTACAGGTTTCAAGATAACTCTTAATAACATCTATTTTATCTTTATCTTTGTCAATGGTAAATACATTATCAAGGGCCAGTGATTTTTGAAAACTCTCATGTACAAAAGGGATGGATCCTGTAGCAAAAACGAGCTTGTCAAAAGTGACGGTATGATCATTGGCGTGTGCCGTTTTTGATTCGATATCAACTGAAGTCACTTCATCGACGATGACATTAATGCTCTTTGAAGCAGGTCCTCCACATGATGATGCATCTTTATCGCTACTGCCAAGTGTGGTTCCAAAGATATAAGGAATCCCACAGGGCACCAAGCCAACCTTCTCTTTTTTGATAACGGTGATTTTCTTGTTTGGGTAGTTCTCTAGTGCCGTCATCGCTGTCACCATAGCAGAAGGGCCGCCACCAATAATCAATATATCTGTTTTAGTTATTTTCATCATAATGTTCTCTTATTTATTATTTTTCGTATCATAGCACTCTAAGATTACAGTTTGCTTGAAAATGAAGCATTTTCGTAATCATAATGTATGCATTTTTTGATAAGATACAGTAATTTTAATGGAATAGGTTATATGGAAATTTTAACTCTACTTATCATTGGCGCCATCTTTCTCGCCTTTATTCAGTTTTTACGCGGCCCGTTTTTAAGTGATCGTATTCTTGCTTTTGATACGATGGGAATCATCACGGTTTCACTTTTAGTGGTACTTTCGGTTACATGTAAGAGTGAATTCTATCTTGATATCGCCTTTGTGTTTGCACTCATCGGTTTTATCGGTACGATCGTCTTTGCACGTTTTAATCTTAATGAGGGTAATGATGCTTGAGTTTATAGCCACGATTTTCATTGCCACTGGAACCCTGTTTCTTCTGATTGCGACGCTCGGTCTGTTACGAATGCCCGATGCTATCACACGAATGCATGCGGCGACTAAAGCGTCTACACTAGGGACCGTTCTTATTATTATCGGTGCCATCGGTTTTGAGCCATCGCTTTGGTTTAAACTACTGCTCTTAGCGCTCTTTATTCTCTTAAGCAATCCGCTCTCTTCATCAATTCTAGCACGCTCACACTACCTACGACGCGGTTTTTTCAATAAAAGCCGTGTCGATGCGTACAAGGAAGAGTCATGATCGGATTTTTGATTGCTGCCGTCTTTGCTGCGCTCATTATTACGGCTGTGATGATTGTGCTCTCTCGTGAACTCGCAACGGCGGTCATTTTGTTTATGGGTTTTGGTTTGGGAAGTACCCTCTTATATGTCCTTTTCAGTGCGCCAGATGTCGCTTTGACAGAAGCGGTTATCGGCGCGGGAATCAGCAGTGTCGTATTTTTAGTCGCCTTAATGCAGACCGATAAAAGGGAGCGCGAATGAGTCTTAAACGTAGCCTTAGAGTTCAGACTCTTCTCGTCTCTCTGCTCGTTTCACTCATGAGTATTGTTCTGCTTGGTGTTTTACTTCACACACCCCATAGCGCTATGACTTTAGGTAAGGAACTACTAGAGATCAATAGTGCCGCAACCCAAAGTGCCAATGCCGTGACCTCTGTTGTTACCTATTTTCGTGGGCTCGATACCTTGGGTGAGGTGAGTATACTGTTTTTAAGTATCTTTGGTCTCTCTTTAGGTATCAAAAAACATGAGCGAAATATTTTTTCATTTGATAATGCGCTGCTTAAAATCGGTACAAAGGTTCTTTTCCCTTTGATCTTACTGTTTGGTATTTATATCATCTTACATGGACATTTGAGTCCGGGTGGAGGTTTTCAAGGCGGTGTTATCATTGCGAGTGGATTTTTACTTCTTTTTCTCACTCACGGGGATGATTACCATTTAAGTGAACGTATCATCAAGCTTGTTGAGGCACTCAGCGGCGCTGGCTTTATCCTTGTGGGTGTTTTAGGACTTATCGTGACAGGTCGCTTTTTTGAGAATTTTCTTCCTTTGGGTGAGATCGGTACACTTTTTAGCGGGGGTGTCTTGGAAATTATCTATATCTTTGTAGGATTAAAAGTTGCCGCTGAAATTGCTGCCATGGCAGAACTCTTCATAAAGGCAGAACATGCTTGATCTGTTAAACGAGACGCGCAGTGTTGAGTTCATCGTCACGATCGGCTCTTTTAGTATCTTTGCTATTGGTTTAGTGGGCGCGATGGCGAAAAAAAATCTTTTTAAAATCTTTTTAGCCCTCTCTATAGCAGAGGGAAGTCTCTTTCTCTTCTTTATCGGTCATCATTTTGAAGTCGGTAAAAGTGCACCTATTCTTAGCGGTGAGATTCAAAAGTTTAGCTCACAGATGGTTGATCCTGTGCCTCAGGCGATGATACTCACAACGATCGTTATCGCCTTAGCCGTTTTAGCGTTGGCGCTCTCCTTTGTGATGCGCTATTATAAACTGAGTGGGCACATGCAGGTCGATAAGATGGATGAGCTTGGAGAGCGTCAATGAGTCTGCTCTACTTTATCGCTTTACCACTGCTGCTAAGTTTCTTAAGCCCTTTTTTCCTTAGATGGCTCAATCTCGTGGCGCTCATGCTCTATGGTCTGCTTGTCATGATGAGCATTTCGCTTTATGAATCACTCCCTATCGTTGAACGTATCGCTTTTGACTCCCCTCTGGCCATCAGTTTTGTCCTCGATCAGGCTTCTGCACTCTTTGTCATGCTCTTTTCGAGTATGATGCTGGTATTTTCACTCTATCGTCTGAATGCACCTTCAGATAAAGCACTCTTCATTACGACTAATATGCTCAGTGTGGGTGTCTTTGGTCTGGTTATGAGCCATGATATCTTTAATATCTATATCTTTTTTGAGATAGCGAGTATCAGTGCTTATATCTTAACCTCACTTAACCGTGATGCCAAGGCTTATGGCGGTGCGATTCGCTATATGATTATCGGGATGATCGCATCACTCTTTTTACTTTTAGCGATTATGCTGATCTACTTAGGCACGGGTGCGCTCAATCTTACGCTTATTGCGGAGCGTTTTCATACCCTTGAAGCCTCACTACAATTTTTAATCTTACTCTGTTTGTTTATCGGATTTGGAATCAAAGCAGAGATATTTCCACTCAATCTCTGGGTGGCTGATATTTATCAGGCCTCACGAAGTAGTGTTGGTGGACTTTTTAGTGCCATGCTCTCTAAGAGTTATCTCTTTCTCTTCTTTCATCTGGTCTATCTCTTACATGTAAGCAGTGAACAGTTGGCTTTTTTAAGTGTGATCGGGATCATCTCGTTTGGCGTAGCAGAGTTTTCGGCGCTTAAAAGTAGTGAGCTTAAACGTGTTTTTGCGTATTCAAGCTTAGGTCAGATTGGGGTGATTTTCTTAGCACTGAGTTTTGCCGATGAGGTTTTGGTGAGCGCGGCACTCTTTTTGATCGTAGTGCATGCGATTGCTAAGATAATGCTTTTTATGGGTTTGGATATTTTAGAGCATCACTTTAAGAGTACCAAAAGTGTCATTTTTACCCAGTTTGAATCACTTTTTCTTGGACTGGTCTTTATTGTGGGTTTTTTATCCTTGCTTGGCATTCCTCCCTTTGCCGGTTTTATTGCCAAGTTGAGTATCTTAAAAGGTCTGGCAAGTCAAGAAGCCTATCTCATGATAGGACTCATCTTGAGCATCTCACTTGTTGAAGCGGCCTATCTTTTTAGACTTCTGGGTGGCTTACGGCATAAGGGTGAGAAAGAAGCGCTCTCACTATCATGGAATCAAGGCGCACTTTTAGGTGTGATGATGCTTGTGCTACTTGGGCTTGGCGTGATGCCAGAAGCGCTTCTAGAGCTCACACACGAAGCCGCGAAAGCGATGTTAGGAGTTTCTCATGTTTCACTTTGAAGCGACCATGCTTGGACATCTCTTTTTTGGACTCTCTCTCTTTGTCTTTGTGACACTGTTCATAGTGAAGTCAAAACAGCATGATTTTTTCCTGCATCTGCTTCTGCTTTTGGGGCTGGGCATGATCTTTTACGCCGCGGATATGATAACTCTGTTTATCGGATGGGAGATCATGGGATGGAGTAGTTATTTTATTCTTGCTAAAAGTGCACAAAAAGCGATTTTACAGAAGTATATAATCTTCAATCTTGCGGGAGCGTTTTCACTTTTGGGTGCGATTGTGCTTATCTACAGCTATGGGGGAAGTATGCTTTATGAGGCTATTGATGCTTCGGCTATTTCTGAAAATCTCAGCATTGCCATCGCTCTGTTACTTCTTATCGCTATCTTTGTCAAGTCAGGTGTAATGCCCCTGCATCACTGGATGGTGGATAGCTATGAGCAGGCCGATGATCTTTTTAGCGCACTGCTGAGTGCTATCCTTTCTAAAGCGGGTATTTTTGTTTTTATTCTCTTTTTTACACAGATTTTAAAAGGCAGCAACACTCCTGAAGTGGTATTTGACTTTATGGCGTGGATGGGGGTACTCACTTCGATTGTTGCCACTTTTAAAGCCATTAATGAAAATGAGATGAAACGTCTTTTAGCCTACTCATCTATGGCGCAGTTGGGTTATATTATTACTGTTTTAGCCCTGCTTAACAGTGTTGCCATTGAAGCGGCGCTCTATCACACGCTCATTCATACCCTGGTGAAACTGCTGCTTTTTGTTAATATCGCTACCGTGATTGCCATTAGCGGTAAGACTGCTTTTAGTGATCTGGGTGCCTTGATTTATAAATTTCCACTTCTGTTTGTACTTTTGGTCATTGGGATTATTGTTTTAGCAGGTATGCCACTCTTGGGTGGTTTTAACAGTAAGTTTCTTATCTACACCTCACTCTTATCATCGCAAAAAGCGCTCTTGCTGACTGCGGTGATGTTTAGTTCGGCATCGGCCTTTTTATATTGCTATAAATTGGTTTATGGCATCTATCTCGGACAGCCTAGCCATCATCAAGAGTATTTAGATGTTCCTAAAAGCTTCTATATCCCTCAAGTTTTTAGCGCTGTTATCTTAGTTGTTTTGGGTATTTTGCCCGCCTTACCACGTAGCTTTTTTAATGAGATTCTTCTCAGTTTAGGCTTAGAGGCGCAAAGTGTCGGCTCTCTTTTTGAACTTAGCACCCCATTTGCCTCCTTTAATGGTGGCGTGTTGATGGCGGTATTTGGCACGCTTTTTGTGCTGATTCTTCTCGGTGTGATGCGTCTGAGTTCCAAAGCGGTTTTACCCAAAGATCGACTCGATATCAGCTATTGTGGCGAAGTTCCTCATGAGAGTAAAAACCTGCATTACGGTTTTGGAATGGGAGAGGAGTTACGTCGTATCAGTTTTATCGGTCTCATCTTACGACACACTTCTGCGCGTTTTTGGTCTCGTGTGAGCCGTATGGCGGGTGAGAGTTCTGGGCTGATTCAAAGTTTTTATAAGCTCTGTGTCCAAAATGTCGCGATCCTTATTTTACTCTTCTTTACCCTTTTACTCATGATAGGAGTCGCCTAATGGATAGTCTCTTGATGCTCTTTATGGCTTATAGTTTTGGCTTTTTATATTACGGACTCTATCGTAACATCACCGCGCGTATTCATAAACGCTTTGGGCCTTCGATCGCCCAATCTTTTTTTGATAGTATCAAGCTCTTTTTAAAAAGTAGCAGCACCTCTTTTGGCTGGATGTTTTACGCGGGTGTGATTATCATGGCTTCGGGTGCGATGATGACCGTGCTTTTTATTCCTTTTTTTAATGATGGTGTGACACTGCAAGGTTTTAGTTCCTATGGTAATCTCATTGTGATCTTATACCTTATGGTACTTGGTCCACTTGGAAATGCCTTGGGTGTGGGAAGTAATGGTAACCCCTTTGGTGTTATGGGTGTGACACGGGGACTGAGTCGGCTTATTGGGCTGGAGCTTCCCTTTTATATCGCCACCATTGGATTGATGATTGCCAATGAGAGTGCCGATCTGAATGTTATTATGGCCAATCAGAGTCTTACATGTAACATGATGGCGCATCCGCTTCTCTTTATTGCCGCGTTTATCTCCTTTGTGGGATTTATGGGAAAATCACCCTTTGATGTTGTCGGCGCACCGCCTGAAGTCTATAGTGGGCCTGCGAGCGAATTGAGTGGAAAGTTTTTTGCACTGGCAATGAGTCAGAGTGCTATCTTCTCTTTTGCAAAACTGCTTTTGATGGTTAATCTTTTTTTAGGCGGAGCAGATTCACTGCTCGATCTGATTATAAAGACCTTTATTTTATTTATTAGTGCCCTTTTTGTGGGTAGTGTTTATGCGCGTCTGAGTACGATTCAGAGTGTAGAGTTTCTTATCCGTATTCCGACTCTTATCGGGATAGCGGGTTTATTGATGCTTTAAGGAGTGGGAAATGGATGAAGGATTTACACAGTATCACCAATCATTAGAAGCAGAAGAACATGAGCTTAAAAGTACCCAAAGTGTCGTTGAAAAAGCCATTGCATGGTTTCGCGCACGAAGTATGTTTGTTCTGGCTTATGGAACGGGATGTGGGGCGATAGAGATGCCGCCAACCTTTACAAGCCGCTATGATATTGAACGTTTAGGAGTCGTGGGTGTTGCGACCCCGAGACAAGCAGATATTTTGATTGTCTCAGGGTACTGTTCGCCTAAAACGCTCAAGCGGGTGATCCGCTCTTATGAACAGATGAATGAGCCTAAATATATCATCGGTTTGGGAAGCTGCACCATTAATGGCGGGATGTATTGGGACAGCTATAACACCATAAAAAAACTTGATGATTATCTTCCTGTGGACATGTATGTCAATGGCTGTATGCCTCGACCCGAAGCGCTGATAGAGGGTTTTGTGAAACTCCAGGAGACGATCAAAGATGACAGTGAAACCGCTGGATATATGAAGTATAAAAACAATTACGACTTTTATCTTACAAACCAGAAAAAACTCTTCGGAGACGCTATAGCCCCACGTTTTGAAGAGAATTTTGCAGGGATGAATTGATGATAACACCATTGCAAACGCATTATGATATCGTAGAAAAAAGTCCAAGACTTTATAAGTTACATGTAAGCAGTGAATCACTACTTGAAACCCTTGCCCATGTGACAAGTATCAGTGATTTTAAGACGCTCTCTCAGCTGACATGTACCGATTGGATCGAAGAGGAAATCTTTGCACTCAATTACCTTTTAACAACCGATAAACGCGATGCTAATTTGATGGTAGAGATTCACATTGGACGTGATGATGTGACACTGCCGACACTCAGTAATCAGTTTGCACAAATTGAAGTGATGGAGCGCGAACTTCATGAGATGTTTGGGATACATTTTGAGGGCAATGAAACGCTTTACGATTTTGCCTTAGAAGATTGGAAAGAGATTCCCCCGATGCGTCGTGAGTTTGACACCTTGGCTTATGTCAATGAGCATTATGACTTTAGAGGGGGACGCGATGATAACAGAGATGTTAAAGTTGAGATGAAACGTCGCCGCGCGGAAGCGAAAGCTCTCAAGGAGGCCAAGAATGAATCGTGAGATTATCACAATCTATCATGGCCCTCAACATCCGGGTATCACGGGAAATATGAGCGTTGAACTTGATCTGCGTGGTGAGACCATCACCCGCGCACAAACCCATGTAGGCTATCTGCACCGTGGTTTTGAAAAGCTCATTGAACGCCGTACTATCATTCAAGCCTTTACGATTGTCTGTCGTATCTGTGTACCCGAACCTGATCCCAACGAGGCAAACTTTGCCATGGCCGTTGAAAACCTCACAGGCATTGAAGTGAGTGAGAAAGCGACAATGATCCGTGTGATGGTATTAGAGATGGCACGAATGGCAACACAACTGCTCTGGATGGGCGGCCAGAGCGGATCGGTAGGTCTGGCTACCGTAGGACAGTGGAGTATTTACGATAGAGATCTTATTTTAGACCTTTTTGAAGCCTTAACCGGTGGGCGTGTGTATCATATGTACATCTATCCAGGTGGGGTGCGTCGTGAATTACCTGAGAACTTCTTAGCGCGTTTGGGCGAGTTTTTGGACTATTTTGAGAAGCGCTTGATAGAGTATGACCGCATCTTTTTTGATAATGCCAGTTTTAAAAAACGTGCCATCGGTGTCGGTGTTGTCAATGCTGATGAGGCTCTGCGTAATGGCTATGTCGGGCAAGTGCTTCGCGGCTGCGGGATTAAACATGATCTGCGCCGTGATAATCCCTATCTGGGTTATGAAAATTTTGATTTTGAGATTCCTAGCTTTGATGGAGGCGATGTTTACGCCCGTGCTTTGGTACGTCGCGCCGAACTGCGTGAATCAGTGAAAATTTTACGTCAAGTGATAACTCAGATGCCTAAAGAGGGCGCTATTATGCAGAAAATTCCTAAACATCGTAAGTTTAAACTGCCTAAAGACGATACTTACGTTGCCGTAGAGTCGGCACGTGGGGAATTTGGGTATTACATGGCAGGTGATGGCAGTGAATATATCCGTCGTATGCAGGTTAAAGGACCTTCACTGATTCATGGCTTTACACTCTTAGAGACGCTTCTTGAAAATGAAGAGCTCTCTAATGTCGCCATGATTATGAACTCATTGGGCATCTGTCCCCCTGAGATTGAGAGGTAGATGATGAAATTTGATATTAAAGGAACACTGGGACCTTTTTTTGCTGTTAAAAAAGTACTTGAGCATCCCGATACCCTCTGCTATCCCCAAGAGAAAAAAGAGGAGGTTGAGGGCTATCGAGGCTTTCACACCAATTTACTTGAGGATTGTATCGGCTGTGCAAACTGTCAGGATGTCTGTATGAATGAAGCGATTGATATGATTCCCATTGATGTCGATCGCAACTCTAAAAATAATAGCGGCTGTATTCCACGAATCGATTATGGCCGCTGTTGCTGGTGCAGTCTCTGTACCGATGTCTGCCCCCCTGATTCACTCAAGCTTGAAAGCGAATGTATCTGGGCTGACAGCCAGAGCAATAATTTTCTGTTTTTACCAAAGGATAAATGATGTTGGCTAAAGCGCTATTACTCTTTATCGTCTGGATCGGTTTGAGCAACTCTTTACATTATCAAGAACTTATTGTCGGAGCTGTTGTTAGTGTTTTTATCGTTTACTTCTTTAGTGATAAGAGTGATATTGATTTAAAACATCTTCTATTTAAATATCTACGTTTCACGCCACTTTTTTTAAAAAACCTCATCCTCTCCAACATCGAAGTGGCTAAGATCGTCCTTAACCCAAAACTTCCTATCAACCCTGGCATCATCAAGCTGAAGATGACTTCGGATAATGAATATGACCAATTGCTTCTTGCCAATGCTATCACCTTAACCCCAGGTACCATCACCCTAGAGCTTCGTGAAAATTTTCTCTATATCCATATTTTGGATCTGAAAAGTGTCGATGAAAAGCTTTTATACGAAGAGATCTTGCAAGAGTATGAGATGCTATTAAAAAGTTGATTTACGCTTAGATAAGAGAGACACGGTATAATCACATAAATTTAAAAAATTAAGTCAAGAATGTCTTCAATAATACGTAAAGATGATTTTCCCTATGCGTTTGATTTAGCTGCATGTGAACCTTGTGGCGGTCGTTGCTGCATAGGTGAAAGTGGTAATATTTTTGTAACACCATCTGAGATTGAAAAGATCATTCAGGTATTGAACATTGATGTGGCACAATTTTATAAAGAGTATCTCATCAAGAAAGCGTATAAGTTTTCACTTCAAGAGAAAAAAGTAGGTGATTCTTATGACTGTATTTTTTTTGAACGTGAAAATGGGGGATGCCGTATTTATGAAGCACGTCCCATGCAGTGTCGCACCTTTCCTTTTTGGGATTATTACAAAAACCGTGTTGAAGAGCTCAAACGTGAGTGTCCAGGAATATTAGATGATTAAAAGCTTTTTTCTCTCATTATCGCTACTGTTTATTATAGGTTGTAGCACCCATTACGATGTCGATTTTAACAAACAGAGTCATAAAAAAGCTTTTGAGCAAGAAGATACTTATATTCTCTATGCGCTTTATGCCCAAGAGAGAGAAGAGTATGAGGCTGCTGCAGGTCTGTATGAGATGTTATACCGGAATTCAGGTAAGGATGAGTACAAATATAGAGAACTTACAAACTACTCTCTTGCAGGAGATTATGATACTTTATTAAAGCAGTCTGCTTATTATATTGAAAATGAAGCGAATGATTTTAAAGTGAGACGTTTTGAGGTTTTGGCACTCATTGCGGCGAGTCGATATGATGAGGGTAAGGTTAAGGCACTTGCCTTAGTTGAAGAGAGTAAAGTGGCTGAAGATTATCTTTTAGTCAGTGAAATCTACGTAAAAGAGAAGCGTTACGACACCGCTATAAAATATCTTGAACGTGCTTATACTATTAATTATGATGAAGCGATTTTAGATCAGATGGCAGTTGTTTTGTATGTGAATCTTGATCGTAAAGCTGATGCGATTGCGCAGCTTGAGTCGCACAGTAGACTTCACTCTTGTTCACAAAAAGTATGTATGAGACTAGCGAGTTTCTATTCGCAAGATAATAATCTTGATGGAATGTTATCGACCTATTTACGCCTGTATGAAAGCGAGCCTAATGATGAGGTAGGCGAAGCCATTGTACGAATTTACTCTTACCAAAAAAATATGCCACAACTGCTTCTATTTTTAGAAAAAAGTCGCATGCGTGATCCCCTATTATTACAACTTTATATCGAGAAGGGATATTATGAAAAAGCAGCAAAACTTGCCAAAGAGCTGTATGAAGAAGAGGGTGAGCTTGGTTATTTAGGACAGAGTGCTATTTTTTCTTATGAAAGTGCCAAAGATAAAAACGATAAAGTGATGCTAGAGAATGTGATGCATACGCTTAAAAAAGTTATCCGTGAAAAACCGACACCGCTTCTGCTAAATTATCTCGGATACCTAATGATTGATCATCAACTTGATGTTGCAGAGGGGATAAAGTATGTCAATCGTGCACTAGAGATTGAGCCGGCATCTGCTTTTTATCTCGACTCTCTTGCTTGGGGTTATTATCATCAAAATCGTTGTGATGAAGCTCTTGAGATTATGAAGCAGGTTACGGATAAGATTGGCGGTGATGATGAAGAGGTCAAGATGCATATAGACGCGATCAATGAGTGTTTGAAAAATTGATAAAGGATACCTAAGTGATACTAGATGATATCATCAAAAAGACAAAAGAAGATTTAGCGATTAGAGAAAAAGAGTTTACTATGGATTGGTTAGGCCGTTCATTAGCTTTTAATGCACGACAGCCGCGTGAAGTGAGTGGTTTTTTACGCTCAACACCAGAACAGCCTTATCGCATAATCAGTGAAGTGAAAAAAGCGAGTCCTTCTAAGGGTGTTATACGTGAAGATTTTGATCCTCTTGCTATAGCGCAGGGGTATGAGCGTGGTGGTGCAAATGCGATATCTGTTTTAACTGAGCCTCACTTTTTTCAAGGTAATTTGGAGTACCTTGCCGGTATTCGACGTTATGTGGGTATTCCACTCTTACGAAAAGATTTTATCGTCTCAAAATATCAAATTCTTGAATCTTTGGTTTTTGGTGCAGATTTCATTCTTCTTATTGCTGCGGCGCTTTCTCGTAGTGAACTTAAAGAGCTCTTAGCCTATGCTAGGCATCTTGGACTTGAAGTCTTAGTAGAAGTTCATGATAAAACTGATCTGACTAAAGCGATTTACGCCGGTGCAGATATTATCGGTATTAATCATCGTAACCTTCAGACTTTTGAGATGAATATGAACCTCTGTTATGATCTTATTCCTTTGATTCCTAATGGAAAGATTATTGTTGCTGAGAGTGGTATTTATGAGCATGGACAGCTTGAAGATCTCAATAAAGCGGGTGTGGATGCTTTCTTGGTTGGCGAATCTTTGATGCGTCAAGATAATGTAGAAGAGGCACTTAGAACTCTAAAAACAGGTAGATAGTCTCTTTCAAAAAAAAGGAACACTTATGGAAATTTTTAAAACCGTTTTTCTTTTAACGGCGATGACACTTCTTATGATCTTTGTTGGAGGGATGCTTGGAGGTCAGACAGGAATGCTGATTGCCTTTGTTGTTGCTTTGGGTATGAACTTTTTTAGTTATTTTAATTCAGACAAAATGGTGCTCAAACGTTATAATGCCATTGAAGTGGGTCCCGACCAAGCTCATGGACTTTTTGAAATTGTTGAGCGTATTGCCCATCGCGCAGAAACACCGATGCCAAGTGTCTATATCATACCCGATCCAATGCCCAACGCTTTTGCCACGGGACGTAATCCCGACAATGCTGCTGTTGCTATTACTGAAGGATTGCTTGATCTATTGACTCTTGAAGAGGTCGAAGCGGTGATGGCGCATGAGATGAGCCATGTTAAACATTACGATATTCTTATCGGCACGATTGCAGCAACACTCGCAGGTGCTATTGCGCTACTCGCACAGTTTGGGATGTTTTTTAATTCTAATAACCGTCAAAACATTATTGTGACTTTGGTCTTAATGATTCTTATGCCTATGGCTGCTAGTGTCATTCAGATGGCAGTTAGCCGTAATCGTGAGTATATGGCGGATGAAGGTGCGGCTAAGTTAACGGGTCATCCAGAGTGGCTTCAAAGCGCACTCTCAAAACTAGAGAGTCATGCTCGTCGTGGTGAGATTCACAACGCTTCGCCACAAACGGCGCATATGTTTATAGTTAACCCTTTCAGTGGGCACGAGGTGAATTTTCAATCGCTCTTTCGTACCCATCCGAGTACGCAAGACCGTATCGCACGTTTAGAAGAGATGAAATCTTACATGTAGGCCACTCTTCATTTATAAACATGAGTGATTCTTATGTAATGTTTCTGAGGGCAACACGCCAAAGAGCTCTTTATACTTTTGAGAAAACCTTCCAAGGTGTGAAAATCCCCATTTATTTGCTATTTCTGAGATCGTTGTCGTTCCTAATTCTGAAAACTCCAAATCCTCATGAGCATGATTAAGTTTAAGAAGAGTTAGAAAGTGTTTTGGTGTCATCCCAAAAAGAGATTTGAAGCTATTTTGGAGTGTTTTATAAGATACTCCAAATTGTTTGACTAGACTTTCTATGGTGATATTTTCAACTAAAGATTTGAGTAAAACAGATTTGATTTGAAGAGCTGTCTGCTCACCTTCAGTGAGATGTGATCCTTCACCTGTTTGTCCTTTAAATGCACATTTAATTGCATCTACAATTTTTTTCTCTAATAATTGGACCTTCTCCTTATTTTGATATTGATTAGGGTTGTCCAAAACATCTTGCCACGCATCTTCAATGACCTTAGAGAGGAGATTTTTTGTGTCTTTGAATTTTTTATCTTGGGGATACATCGGAGGAAAATTCTCAAGAAAAAGTGATTTTTTAATACTTATAATTGCCATGACTGTTTGATCGCTCGAGCTAAAGTCATAGGGTTTTAAATCATCTATGATAATGATATCTCCGACTTTCATTTTAAGTCCGTTGATACAGACCTTACCACTACTTTCTTGTAAAAGAACAATACTAAAACAGTCTTTCGGTGAAACACCTTGAAACATCATCCCTTCATGTCTGTCTGCATGACCAAACTGCATATTGTGGAGTTGTATGCCATCGTGTCGACCATAAAAATTTCCTGTTCCAAACCGATATCTTGAGAGAAAAAGCCAGTTCTTTGCACTCTCTTGCATCGCCGGATAGTCAAAGAACTCTTGATTAACAATTAATCCTGGCTCAAAGCTTGACTTATGATTTTCTATCATCTACCTATATCCATAAAACTATCCTACTTTATCACAAGCTTAATGGCTAAGTCTTCAAAATCTTCTATAAAGTCTTCACCAGCTTCCTCTGCACTCTCATTCTCTTCATCATAAATCCAGTTTATTTTTATAGTGTTTTCTTCTGAATTTTCTTCAAGCAAATCAAAGAAGTCAAAAAATAGTTTTGAACTGCTTGAATTAAAGTAAATGATTTCTACATTAATCGTGGTTGTTTCAGCAGCATTCCCATCAAAATAGTTTTCTAACCATGCCATCATTGGTGCGTAAAATTCAAATGTATTTTCAGGGTATGATTTTCCTACCAACGATATTGTTCCATTTGTGTCTAGGTTGATTTGGGGTGTGTATTTTGTTGCTTCAAGTGTTAAGTTTTCCATTATTGTTTTCCTTTATTTTGTAATTATATTAGTTTTGATATGAAAATAGTATCTATCTTCTTGTATCTCTGTAAAATCATATTCTATAGAATCACATCTTTTTGCAATCTCATAAAATCCAATTCCTCCACCTTTACCATGCGTATTTTGACCACTTTTACGAAGTTCTCTGTAGCGTTTTTTTAGGCCATCTTTGTCAAGTGATTGTACCTCTAAAAGCTTTGGTTCTATTTTTTCTTTATCTGCCAATGAGACAATGTTTTGGCTATGTATGTGGTAATTAGAATCCACATCTTTAGAAACTATTATGAGACCTTGTGTGGCATTCTCTTGACTTTTTAAGGATTTTGAATAGTTCATCATATTTTGAGAAAGTTCTATAAATATAGTGAACATATTATTTGAGGATCCCATAGAGACTCCATTTTCCTCAGCTTCTTTCTCAAGAGCTTCTGTCATAGCGGAGATAAGTGCTTGGGATATATGACCTCCGTAGCTTAAAAATATGATTCCATCATCATCTACCATTTTTTGGACTTCATTAATATTCATTTACTCACTCCTTTTTTAAATTTTAAACCCAACAAAAGTAGCATCATCATTTCTCTCTTCATCTGCTTGATACTTGTGAAGAGTATCTAGGTAGATTTCTTTTTGTTGAGTCATTGTCTTAGTGTAATTTTCTAAAATGACATTTTTATTAAATCTTTTTTTACCAAATGGAAAAGATTTTTCTCCACCATTTTGATCTAAATAACCATCTGTTGTACAATGAAACTGCATCCCTTCTTGTACTTCTATGATATGTTCTTTATATAAAAATGTCAACCCCTATCGAACTCTTTGTTTAGGTTTAATTCTATTTTGAGCATTGTTAATAATTGTAGATATATCGCTTTTTAGTAAGTTTTCCAAATCTTGGATTCTGCCAAAATTTCTTATTATTTTGATAAAGTTAATCAGTGAAACTTTTCCTGTTTGCTCAAAGTTAGAGTAGGTTGTAGCAGATGAAAGCTTGGCACCTTTACTAAATTCACTTTGCTTTAGCTTGTTCTCTACTCTAAGCTTCTTTGCACGATGGGCTAAAACTAAAGAGATCTCTTCATCTGTTAGAGTAGCAAAAGATGCATCACTGTTTATGTTTTTCTTCTTCGTGGTTTTTGCCTCTTGTTCAAAAGACTTTAGTTTTGAAAGTAGCTTATTGCCCTCCATCTAGTTCTCCTTGAAAGTCTCTTGACACTACAGCTTCTAGCAGTTGTTTTTGCTTTTGTGTAGATATCTGGTACTCTTGCATCAGTTTTGCTAGTTCTTTATCTCTAAGAGCTTTCATGTTCATTATACTATCACTTACAAACTCCAACTCTATGGAAAATTCTGTAGCTAGATTTACTACATCTTGTAGAGTGATTTGAGAAAGAGCTTTACCATTAAGAGACAACTGATGTTCTCTAGTCTGCTTCACACCTTTGGCAAATGTGATATCATAAGCAGGTGTAGCTCTCCATTTATAATCACTATCACACATAAAAGAGAAGTTACGAGCATGATCGTCTTGATTTACGAACATATAGTTAAAAAGCATCTGTAAAAACAGTTGCTTTAAACTCTCTGCTGCTCCTAACTTTATAGATACGCGAAGAAGCTCTTCGTAGCCGATTGTTCTAGGAATATTATAATCTACATGAAGAAGTCCAGCTAAGGAGTGAACATGATACTTTTTTCCCTTGTGGGTATCAAATCTTTTAGTCACAAAGTGATGTTTGTTATCTGACTCTAAAAGATAACAGTCCATCATATTTATACCTGACTTTTTAGCTAGTAAATAATAGATATACTCCAACTTAGAATACGTTGATTTGTTTTCATCACCATTTTGTGTATCATCATATTTTACAATAGCTGGTACAAAACCTTCTGGTGGCTCTTTTGTTCTATCTCCTAGATAAACCTCACTTGTAGTAAGATTTATAGCAACTACTGCTTTGCTTCTAGCACCACCAACAAAAGAGTGCGCAGAAACTAAAAAAGCAGTGTGAATTGATTTGAAGTTATCTCCTCTTCTTAGCTTTTTCGCCTCTTCATATATATCTTTTAAAGCAAGTGTTTTTTCTAATGTTTCATCAAATGCATGAGCTGGTCTAAACTCTAATGCTCCAAGTCCACGATTTCCTATGAAAAGGAGTTTATCTATGATTGTTGGTTTCTCGCCACTGTTATTTTTCTCAAAAAAATCATTTAAAATTTCATTACCAAATGTACCAGGAAGTGAATCACTTACAAAACCAGCTACTCTTTCTTGAAAAAGTAAAGATGTAGTTTCTATATCTGTAATATCCTTTGCTATAGAAATTGGACTTGCATAAAAAGCTGCAGAATTAAATTGACGAAGATAAGTTCTATCTTCTACTTGGTAGATATCTGCAATATGTTTATCAAATAAATATAAGCTTACTTTTGTATTCAAGAATTTCCCTTAACTTACGTATATTTGTAATTATAGCAAATTATTGAGTTTAAATACAAATATATAGTATTTTAACTCAAACCTTAAACCCAATAAAAGTAACATCATCATTTCTCTCTTCATCTGCTTGATACTTCTTAAGAGTCTCTAGGTAGATTTCTTTCTGTTGAGCCATTGTTTTAGTGCGATTTTCTAAAATGGCATTTTTAAATCTTTTTTTACCAAATGGAAAAGCTTTCTCTCCACCATTTTGGTCTAAATAACCATCTGTCGTAAGATAAAATTGCATCCCATCTTTTACTTCTATAGTATGCTCTTTATACTCATAGTCCATATCACACTTTCTATAACCAACAGAGTACCTACTTCCTTTTATTATTTTTAGCTCATCATCTTCAAAATAAAAAAGAGGGGTTTCTGCTCCTGCGTATTTAAGTATTTTATCTTTTTTGTTATAGTAAATCACTCCACCATCAAAACCTGCGTTTGAGATACTATCTATACTTTCTTGTTTTAAAAGTTGTTTCATGTTTTGGTTAAAAATACTAAGGATTTTTGCTGGGCTTACATCATCATCACTATAGTTTATTTTTGAGGTTATCTGTCTCTCTATTGCTTTTACTAACATCGTAACAAATGCTCCCGGAACTCCATGACCTGTACAATCTATGACAAGTAGCAAACATTCATCTTTATCTCTTAGTTCTTCAAAAAGGTATATATCTCCACCGACAATATCTTTTGGATTCCAGATTGCAAAATAATCTTGAAAGTAATTTAACCTAAGGTAAACCTCCGGCTCTGCCGGAGGACTCCCAAAATTTGATAATTACGGGAGTAATAAGATATTCTAACTTCAAGAACCGCTCAAAGTTCAAAAGAAGCTAGGATATCGAGAAT
>JAYEGP010000069.1:0-4790 GCA_034659135.1 Campylobacterota bacterium | reverse complement strand
AATTTTAAAAAGCTAGGTCTGCAAAATAGTGATATCTATATGATGACCTTTGATAGAGAACTCAAGGAGCGTTTTGTAGAGGTGTGCCATAAGAGCAACAACCTCTATATTATGAAGAAGTAAGCAGACTTTTAAAGTTTCTGAGTGTTAAAAGCTTGAGGCTTTCCCCTTTTAAGTTTTTCATTTCACTTGAAAATCCTTGCTTGGATATCAAGACAAAAATATCCGCATCTATCTTTACATGTAAGGCTTTCTCTTTGAGTTTGGTAAGCTCATTTTTTTTGATTTTGGTGTTGGTGTATTTGCAGGTTCCTACTATGGTTTTGCCTGAAGCAGTTTTGGCATAGATATCGATCTCGACCTCTTTATCCCAATAACTTCCCATCTCAACAATGGGATCGGTTTTAAAGTTTTCTCGAATCAGCTCTTGTGAGAGTAAAACAAAGGATTGATCAATAAACTCCTGTTTTCGGTTATGAATCCGCTCTTCGAACTCTTCATAATTACCCTCCGCGATTCCTTTGAAGATGGGTGAAACAAAGGCAAACCAAAAACGCATAAAGGGATTGACAAAATGAAGCTTGTCAGAGACCGTGTTCTCTTGAATCCAAGAGTTAGACATCTCACGTGAAGGCTCACGGGTAATGATGCCAAGATCGATCAGGTGTTTGATGACATCAGGACCTTCTTCTGCAGAGAGTTTTGAGCGTTTAAATGCGGTGTGCGCTTGAGCATCACCTATGGCAAGTCCCGTGAGTACGGAGTGAGCAATACTGTCACCTCGTGTCTTTTCAATGATATTACTGTGGATAAAATCATATTCATCTAAGATATGCTCTTCAATGGCATCAAGAAGAGGTTCTGTGGTATCAACCTCAACACCTAAGCCTCCAAAGACAGAGAAAAACTCAAAAGCTTCTTCCATGCTTTGAGGTTGGTTTTGTGTATAGAACGAACGAAACTGTTCGTTGAGTGTTGGGGCAGATGAAGTGATAATCGAGCCTTTATTTTGAGTGACACATTATATCGAGATGTTGCGCCTTTTTTAAAAAAGAATTTCATACTTAATATTCCTCCCTTGTGTTCCTTCAAGCTGAGATAAACATCCATATTTTACAAGCTCTTGTATATCTCTTTTTTAAATTTTGGATAATCTAAATGTTGCCACAAACTAGGGGTCGAGTCACAAATTTCAAATACTTACATGTAACCTAAAAGTAGTTCTATGAAAACACTTCAAAGCCTTTTTACGCCTGCTATTGAAAAAAAACTTCTTGCTATTAGTCACAGTATGCACTTAAGAAAGGGAAATATCATTTTTTATGAGGTGATAGTGATGAAAATTTCCTCTATCTATTAATTGAGGGTGAAGTAAAACTCTATAAGTCCAAACAGCATGAAAGTGTGGTCTTAAACTATTTCAGTGGTGTTGAGTTTATTATGCAAAAAGCGTATCTCTTTGAGACCTTGAGTCAGAAGAAAATTGAACAGATCTTAGAGGTACGATCCGAAACACTCAATCGTATATTACGTCAATTACACAAAGATAAACTGATTGTCAAAGAGAAAAAAAGATAACTATTGTAAATGTGGAACAGCTTAAGGCTTTAGTATAGACTATGATTAAACACCCTCTATTCTTAGCAGTTTTGTATTACCTACCATCAGCTCTATTGTCATATACGCACGTTTGAAAACACTCTCTTGACGATACTCTAAGTTGTATTTCTTGCAGATATCCTTAACGATAGGCTGCATCTTTTGATACTGACTGAGTGGCAGATTTGGAAAAAGATGATGTTCTACTTGGTAGTTGAGCCATCCGTGCATAAAGTCGATAAGATCAGACCCCGTGTTGTAGTTAACACTTCCCATAATTTGGCGAAGGTAAAATTCACCTTGAGACTTGTGAGGTGTTGAAAATTGATAGATGTCTTCGGCAGAATGATTAGGCACAATGACTAAAAACGAGTGAATATTGGCAATATATTCGGCCAAAAGCATGATGATAAAAGCATTGAGAACCGCACTCATCCCCAGAGGTAAAAAGAGTAGAGGAATCAGGATAAACTTGATGATCCCATAAGGAAGCAGATAGTTTTTCCAGAGTTCAAAACCATTTTTAGTGAAGGGGTTGATCTGAAAATGCTTGACTTCTGCTTGTTTCTTTTTACGACGCTCTTTATTTTCTAGAATTTTTAGAGTGTTAGGAGCATAATAGGTGAACTTCCATGTTCCTGCAAAGGCATAGACGATGAGATAACGTAACCACATGGGCGTTTTAGATCGTATTAGCCACTGAAGATTACGTTCGACATTATCAGGATCTTCTTCTTCTCCTAAATGATAATGATGCATAATATTGTGCTCATACTCCCATGCATCAGGTTTAATCCAATCAAGCCAGTCGATAAAACGACGCGAACCTTTAGCAAAACCGGCCTTGGTATACTCTTTAGGAATTCCAGGAACCTTATCATAGGCACCGTGTAAGATAGGGTGGGTGACATTGGCCCATCGTGAGACATTACCGACAGCGATGAGTGTCGCTGCTATGAGTGCAAAAGACCAAAAAAACCAGGGATTAAGTTCTGAATCATAAGTGATATAGCTGATAAGAATCATAATGAAGTAACCTGAAAATGTTGCAAAACGTCCCCAGTTCTCTAGCTTTAAGAGATGTTCAAAATCTTTCCAAGTGGGATCGCCAATACTCTCTTTAATGGCGTCGATATCTTTTTGGAGTTGTGCTTTGTCTATACTTTTATATTCGGCATACTGATGCGCCATGACTTCCCTTATAATGCATAACGCAAAATTAATGATGTCATAATTATATACTATACTTCTATAAAGTTTGTGTAAATGCTATTTTAAGATATTAAGGCCATCATAATAATTCCATTCAGACCTAAAAGAAGAAAAAATGCTGTTTTATAAAATTGCAAGGGATGACGCTCTATATAAGGGGTGTCTTTTTTAAAATAAGGTTTGACATTTTCGGGTGATTTTAACTCATAAAAAAATTCAGAATAGTGGGTATAACGATCATTAGGATCGACAGCTATAGCACGTAAAATGATTGAATCAAACCAGTTCGGAATGTTTTTGTTGTAATGGCTTGGCGCCTTAGGAAGTTTAAACTTTGGTGTTTGAAAGGGTTCAATCTCTCCGTAAGGATATTTTCCTGTCAGTGCCCAGTAAAGAGTGACTCCGATTGAAAATATTTCAGTGGCCTCATTGATGTTAGCGCCCTTAAAACGCTCTGGAGCAAGATAGCTTGGGGTACCTGCTCGTGAATCTGTTGAGAAAATCTCTACTACGGAACCAAAGTCAATCATCTTAAAAACTGTACCGGCACTATCTGCTTCACGGTAGACAATAATATTTTCAGGTTTAATATCTCCATGAACCAGTCCTAGGTTTAGAAGATGTGCTTCAGCTTTATGTAAAAATTTGGCTAAAGCGATAGCATTGTCGACAGAAAGCCGCTGACCATTAAGGAAGGTTTCGAGATTATTACCCTCAATGAGTTCCATAAGATAGTAACGAACGCTTCGATTTTCAGGTATCCATGCATTACCAAAAGAGCGGTGATGGATCTGTTTGGCATACCACGCTTCTTTAATAAACTCATCTAAGGCCTGCTCATCATGAGCGTCCATAGGAAATTTCATGACTAAGGTCGTGTCTTCGTTTTTAACCTTCCAGATACGCTGATGTGCCATCAGTGGTTCAAGCAGGGTATAGCCATCAATACTATCCCCTTTTTGAAGTTTTTCAGGGATCGGGAGTTTGAGGTTTCTAAGCTGAGGTATTTGACTAAGACTCTCGACATTAAATATCTGTAAAGCAGCGTCATCACGTTCATTGTCTTTATGCTCTTTCGTGATCGCATTGACAATCAGTTTAGCACTGAGCCCTTTGTTGATTTTTTCATTGAGTTCATCGTGATTGATAAGAGTGTAAACACCATCACTACATAAGATAATACGATTGCCTTTTTTAATTTTCTTAACTGTGATTTCAGGTGTGACATCCTCGCTAAGACCACAGGCCTGAGTCAAGACATGACTCATATGCCCATCATCCATATTATGATCGATACTGAGTTGTTCCAGGCCGTATTCATCTTGAAGATAGATACGGGAGTCTCCAAGATTGAGTGTATAGAGTGTGTCACCTTCAATAACAGCGACACTGAGCGTTGTGAGCAGGGCGATCTCTTCATATTGCGTCATGGACTCTTTATGTAAGATACGATTGATATGTTTGGTAAAGGAAGTTAAGGTCTGTTCGATAGTCCAGTTTAAAGGACGGGCCTTAAATTGATCGATAAAAAATTTTACTGTCTGTCGTGCTGCGGCTCCTCCTTTGCGGGCACTTCCCACACCATCACAGAGTACGGCGATGAGGAGTTCATTATCGAGTATCTTGAAAGCACAAGCATCATCACCTTTGATACCTTCAGCCTTGGGACGAATATATTCACTCGCGTGGATTTTTAGCATAGAGAGCCTTTACATGTAAGCATACTAGAGTTGATTTTAAGGGCATTTCACCCTTAAAATGTTTAGATACGTCCACCTGCAGAAGCACCCCAAGTCGTTCTCCATCGTGTTTTAACTAAAGAGATACCAGAGAGTGCGATCAATACAATGAGTGCAAAGATCAAAAATCCAACGGTATAGCCATCAAAGGCACCTTTAGACCAACCGAGTGTTTTAATAAGCAAGAAGCCTCCAATACCACCAGCAGCTCCAACAAGACCCGTCATAATACCGATGTCT
>JAYEGP010000068.1:0-21132 GCA_034659135.1 Campylobacterota bacterium | reverse complement strand
GCAAAAAAGATTACTATACAGGGGTATGTAAATGAAAAAAAGGCTATTAAATTAAAATCAAAGCTTGCTAAAGATTATTATATTAAGACAGTTTCGAAAGATTATGATTTAAAACTTGATATTGAATATCGTAAAAAAGCTTTTTATGTTGTACTTAAACCTTTTCATAATCAGACCTTGCTTTTAGTAGTTTTAAAGAAGATTCGTATAAATTATCCAAAAGCCTATATCAACAGATTTACTGATAATTCACCTACAGCGCGACCGTATGTTCAGGGTCCTATGCCGAAGAAAAAAGAGGTGAAGATAGAAAAAAAATCACATCCTCCAAAAGAGATAATCAAAGAGAAAGCTTTACATGTAAAGAAGGTTAAAGAAGATGATTATTCACAATATCTTCGTGATAATCAAGAAAATAAGAAAACAGATACATGGATTGGCAAGAGCATTGGTGTTTTTGTACTTATTCTTTTTCTGATGCTGATATTTTGGAAATTTTTCTATAAAAAAAGGAATTTTTCTGATAGTAAAGGTATTTTATTAGGTGAGAGAATAAAAAAACGTAAGAATCATGTTAGTAAACCTGAGCACTCTTATGAAGCTATAAGAGTAGATCTTCATTCGCATCTTATACCAGGTATTGATGATGGCGCGCAGAATGTGAGTGAATCTATTGAGTTAGTCAGAGCACTTAAAAATCTTGGATACACTAAGCTAATAACAACGCCTCATACAATGCTTCAACGCTATCCTAATACAAGCCAAAGTATCTTAGAGGGTTTTGATATTTTAAAAGATGCTCTTTTAAAAGAGAATATTGACATAGATATTGAAGTAGCATCAGAATACTATCTTGATGAGCATCTTATGGATTTGCTTGAAAAGAGAGATGTTTTGACTTTTGGTGATAATTATCTTCTGTTTGAAATGTCCTATATTAACCATCCTGTCAATTATGAAGAGATGATTCAAAAGATGATTGATTATGGTTACAAGCCTGTTCTTGCCCATCCTGAAAGATATCTATATTTAGGTAGAAATTTTGATAAATATATTAGTTTACGTATTTTAGGTGTTTACCTTCAGTTAAATATTAATTCAATTGCTGGTTACTATTCTGCTGAAGTACAACAAAATGCACGACGTCTTATTGATGAAGGGATGGTGAGTTTTCTAGGAAGTGACACACATAGATTACGTCATTGCGAAACTTTAGAGACAGTCTTGTTTAGTTATGAATATCAAGAAATTATGAAAAAGAATATTATTTTAAATAATACTCTTCTTTAAAGAGAGTCTTAGCTTTTTTTACTCTCATAGTAATCATGAGCATAGCCATAACCATAGCCATAACCATAGCCATAACCATAGCCATAACCAAATTTCTTACCTAACTCAATTCCATTAAGCACAATACCTGAGTTATTTAACTCATGATCTTTGACAAATCGGTTGATATTTTTAACAAAATCTTTTTTCGAATAATTCGCTTTAAATATAAAGAGATTAATATCAGATTTTTTCATGAGTATCATAGCATCTGTGACTAATCCTATTGGAGGAGAATCAAACATGATGTAGTCATATTCTTTTGACAAATTATCAACTAAATGAGTAAAAGTATCTGTCATTAACAACTCAGATGGATTTGGCGGTACCGGTCCTGCGGTAATTACATCAAGATTTTCTTGTTGGGTGTTGGTGATGACTTCTGCGAGGGTGTTTTTTCCTGACAATAAAGTACTTATTCCGATTTTATTCTCAATTTTAAACTTTTCATGAACACGAGCACGACGCATATCAAGATCGATGAGAAGGACTTTTTTATGACTTTGAGCGATGATCTTAGCAAGCTCAGTAATGACCGTTGTTTTACCTTCTGTGGGGACAGATGAGGTGACGGTGATAAGCTTTGAAGTGCTGTCACTATGTTGAAGAAATTCTAGGTTGGTACGAATGACACGCAGTGCCTCATAGAAAGGCTGAATATTTTTCTCGGTTTTAAGAAGAGGCACAGCCCCATACATAGGAACAGGACTATGTTTTTCAATGTCTTCAATGGTTTTAATGGTGTCATCAAGGTAGTTACGTAAAAAGGCCAGGGCAATACCGAGAATCATTCCTAAGATAAAACCTACGATGATGATGAGCATACGTTTGGGTTTTACAGGATGACCAGGACGCATTGCTGTGTCAATGATACGTGTTTCAGACACCGTTGAAGACTCAACAATAGCCGTTTCCGCACGTTTTTGAAGAAGATAAGAGTAGATCTTTTCATTGACTAAAAAGTTACGACTGAGTTGTGTGAGCTCACGCTCCTGCTGAGGGAGAGACTCTAAAGATGCGGCGTTTTCATCGATGAATTTATTGAGTGATATTTTACGCTCTTGTAGGGTTCTAAGACTGCTGGTAATGGTGTTTTTAAGTGTGTTACGCAGTGAAATTAACTGCCCGTTGACTTTGATGACATCAGGATGAAGATCTGTATAGTCAACTAAAAGAGAGTTTTTTAGTGACTTAGCCTCTTGTATCTTTAAGATCAGTGTGTTGATGGTCGGATTCATAGCTCCGGTGGAACCAAGATCGATACCACTGAGATCGCTGTTGGTCTCTATGTAGGTGAGAGTATTGTTTAAGACATCAAGCTGCATGTCGATCTCATAACGCTGACTCTCAAGCTCGCCTAACTTTTCCGCTGTTAACTGTGCTTTGGCACCGACGTCAATAACGATATTGGTCGCCTTATACTCTTGTAGGTTTTGGGCAGAGTTTTGTAAGGTAGTGTTGATGGCTTCGAGTTGTTGGTCTAGAAAGTGTAGCGTTTTGTTGGCACTCTGTGTTTTAGCATCAAGATCAGCGCCCATGTAAGCGTTGGCAATGGCATTGACAATCTCTTGAGCTCTGA
This sequence comes from Campylobacterota bacterium, assembly GCA_034659135.1. Lineage (GTDB taxonomy): Bacteria > Campylobacterota > Campylobacteria > Campylobacterales > Sulfurimonadaceae > S010-53. Next base: position 18,224 of record JAYEGP010000068.1, on the reverse strand, counting down.
GTGAACTGGTGTCTTGAAAACTAATAGAGAGAATGGTTCCAAGTTTAGATTTTGTATTGACAGAGAGGTTGTTCGCGATACTGTTATAGATAGAAGTGTCGTCTGCAATAGTAAAATGGTACTCTTGTTCAAGAGGTTGATATACTTTTTGAACTACTATGCTAAACCATGGCGTGACAATAGGTGTTCCGTAGCTATGGACATTATCGTAGCTGATGGCTTGATCGTTTTTAGGGATAGGAGCAATAAAAGAGCGTACTCCTGTCATCACTTTACTTTTGAAAGAGGGTTCAACACTCAGATGAAAAGAGTTTTCATTGATGGGACGTAAGATAAAGGGCGCTTGCACCTGATGATTGACAAACTCATGCGTTACAACAAAAGGGGCGTTTTTATAGAGTTCCACTGTTTTGAGATGCTTTTTTGTAAAGTAGCGGGTGTTTAGGTTGAGCTGCGACTGAGCTCGTGTAATGATCCAGCGTGATTGTAAGATCTCGATCTCATTGTCAATGTTGTTACTATCCATTCCCAATGCCATGCTCATAAAGTCGGTTTGAGAATTTCTTTCACTTTTGACTTCAATGGTGGAGTGGGCTTGATAGATGTTTGGAGAAAAGTAAGCAAATACTACAGCCAGCATGGTGACTAAAAGAGCAATCGCCATAATGGAGTATTTATACCGTTTTAGAACACCAAAGAGTTCCGCTAAATCAATCTCATCTTCGTTAATCTGAGTACTGTTTTGCATTATTTAGTGACTCCATAAATAACGGCTGCAGTAGAGAATGGTGCTAGCAGTCCAGAAAGTACACGTACCCATGGAAGCTCTTCATCATACCCCACCATCGAAGCACGATCTTCACGCGGTTCAACATAGACAACGTCGTTAGGTTGCAAGATGAGACTGGCGACACGAATGGATTTAAAATCGGTCAGATCAACTTCACGTACTTCAGGATCGCGCATATCACCTCTTAAGATCCTGATATTGGTACGATTGGCATAGTCGGTAATATCACCACGATTGGCTAATGCTTCAAAAAGTGACATCGTACCATTGGTGACTAAGACAACACCAGGTTGTTTGACCTCACCGAGAACAAAAAGTTTTTGATTTAAGATTTTTACAGCGACATAAGGATTACGAAGATATTTTTTATACTCACTAATAAGTTTTTCAGCGGCTTGACCTTCTGTCAGCCCTGCAATTTTAATATTGCCGACAAGCGGAAGATTAACCATACCGTTATCACCGATTAAAATCCCCTCATCACCAACGCGTTGGGTGTCGACACGTTGACCTCCATTGCTTAGTAGCTGGTTAAGTTGACCCCCGCCTGTAGATGATTGGTTAAAGGCGGTGATCTCAACGCGATCTCCTTTGGAGATCTTCCATTCGTAAAGTTTTTCTTGTTGATATTGAGTATCTGTAACCTCTTTGACAACTGTGACTTCATCTCTGTTTTTATCAAAACGGTTATAGTCTTTAACGGCGCAGGCACTAAAAGTGAGAAGCATGACAAGGGAAATAAGAGCTTGTTTCATATGATTAACCTAGATTTAGTTTTAGGCATTATACAAGAATAGAAATTAATATATTCTATTATTTTGCAGATTTAAAACTTTAGAGGAAAAAATTATTTTTCTTCTAAAGTTTCTGCGAGCATACCTTGGATGGTCTTGATCTTAAGCGCTAGGAGTTTGTCAAGTTGGTCTTGTTCACGTACTCCAGTTGCAATGAGCTCAATTCCTAATGAATCGGTCATAAGCTGCAGTGCGTTCATACTCTCACGGGTCTGATCAAGTAAAAAGGCCACATCTGCTTTAATGAAATGCGGCCTAATATCTTGAAGATAATCAAAATTTTTAGAAGCACCACTAAATTGGTTAATTCCCATTTTATAACTGTAGGTGTCAAACAGGACATCAAAGTGACGTACCAACTCAAGGTTTTGTAAGACAATACTATCTGATATTTCAAAAGCGATGCTGAAGGGGATTCTTTTACTGTAACGTTCAAAGAGACTTTTGAGTCCTTGATAGGTATCCTGAGCACGTAAGAAGTCACTTGAAAGACGTATGGAGTACACTTTAGTAGGATCCTTAGGAGGATTTTTGAATAGTTTTTCTAAAGCATGTAGATACATATTGGGGAGTAGCCCTAATGCGATTGCTTCAGAGACAAACTTTCCATAAGAGTAAGCGTTGTTTTCGTTATCGTAAATGGAGAAAGTTAAAATCTTTTGAATCAATATATGTGATTTTGTGTCAAGTACTGGCCAAAAAGTTAGATTGAAGTTATCATCTACTATAGAAGTATTTAATAAAGTACGCCACTGTTCTTTCCCCATGGCCGCTTCTTCATTATTTTTATCAAACAGATAGGTATTATCATTTTCGATAGCTTTTGCATGGGTGAGTGCAAAATCAGTATTGGTCATGACCGTAGGGATATCTTGACCATTAACATAGCGATAGATACCGATAACAATATTGCAGTCTTTGATATCTAGAGCGGACTGCTCTTTGAGTTTTTTCATAGTACGATTGAGTCTTCTAGCGATATCACTGGCCTCGTCACTGTTGCAGTTTGGTAAAAGAATCATAAACTCGGTTCCATTAACACGAGCGACAACATTGTCATCAAACCTATTGCTCAACTGTACAAAAGAGTCACCCAATGATTTGAAAAAATCATCTGTTTTTTGACGACCAAGTTTTTGATTGACTGTTTCAGCACCTTCAAAAGATATTAACATCATGGTGCCACCATTGCACTCATTGGCAAGATGAAGCAGGTCGGGCAGTTTGAGCATAAGATAGCGACGGTTGAACAGTTTTGTAACAGGATCATTGTACATTAACTCTTGATTTCGAGCTAAAGCTTCATTGCCTTTTTCAAAGATCTCTTTAACTTTTTTAACCATGGCATTCATACCTTTGACAACATCTTTAAATTCAGTGGTAAAAGGGATGTTTTCTTGGGTAATAAATCGATTTTGTAAAATAGCTTCGGCCTGAGATTGAACAGTTTTCAGGGGTTTGAGTACGATGTGAAGTAAAAAGTTAAGAACTACAAGACTGATAAAGGCGATAATGCTAAAAGAGATAAGTAGATCACGAAAGGTTTTATATAACTGTATATAGGCGCTGGCAGGATCACTTTGAACATATAAAATACCTAAGGGGTTCCATCCTGCAGAGACTTGAGCTGAAGCACTGGGGACATTAATGATGACGGTAGTTAAGAACCACTCTGGAACATCAGGTTTGGACTGCTCTGCAATACGTTCATAGAGCTCGATATCATTCATATCGACTAGTGCAATACGAATGTAGTGACCACTGTCAAAATTGGCATTGATCATCGTCTCCATAATACTCTCATCCCCCTCTGCTGTTCCAAGACTAAGGCTCAGAGATGATGCGGTATTTTTAGCATCTTCATAGAGGTTTTCCTGAACCGCTTCATTAGAGTTTCGAAAGCTTAAAAACATAATGCTGGTGAGAATAAGCAGTAATATAATCGAGATGAGTAGAGCCATCTGTTTATAGAGGGTCATAATTTATTCCTTTTGATATTATGGATGAGCATATCCCATTTTTTATGGGTTTTATTGGTCTTTTTAATCTTTTTACCTTGAGCACCTTTTTTGTTGGCAAGAAAAAGTGAGTCTCCATTGAAGTTATAGACTGGTATAAGATCACGACGTTTTGTTGCAGGAAAAATTTTGGGATTATAGTTATCCAGAACAAGGGGTATCGATTTTGGTGTTTTGAAATAGGTGAGAACCATATGGGCTTGTTTGTACTTGAGTGACTTAACATAAGAGAAGTAAAGTTTTTTACTATCGACACCAAGATAACGTAGGGCAAAATACTTTGCGATGACATAGTCTTCACAATCACCTCTGTCTCGCCCAAGAAACTCGAATGGAGTCGACCAATAATCTTTTTTTCCCCAGTTGTTTAGATCAGATTCATAAGGAACGTTGTTGTAAAAATCATTAACACCAATAAGTTTTTCAAAATCACTTTTTCCTTTGAGTGCTTCTAAAGACGAATTAAGTAAAGTGAAACGATTTTTTGCTTGAGGACCATATTTTTTTTCTATGGCATTAAGAATAGCTTGTGACACATAAGGCTCTGCTAGGAGCAGGGTTAAAATAATAAATATGAGCCCTATGCGGTACATAAAAGTTAGCGTCTTACTTTTCGATCACCACGATTTTTCGCTATCTCTTCGTTGCTTAACTGTGCCATTTTCACTCCACTTTATCCTTGAATTGATCACGTATCTTTAAAAATTCATCAAGATTATCAAAAAAGATATCGATGAGTTTAGGATCGAAATGTTTTCCCCGCTCTTCTCTAAATAGAGAAAATATACGTTCATCGTCCCAAGCTTTTTTATAGACTCTATCGCTTCCTAAGGCATCAAAGACATCCGCGAGGGCTGTAATACGTCCATAAATATGGATATTTTCACCCGATGTGCCTTGTGGGTATCCTGAACCATCCCATTTTTCATGGTGCTCATACGCTACCGTTGCTGCCATTTTTAATAGAGGACGATCAGAATATTCTAGCATCTCATATCCTAAAGCGGCATGAGTATCCATAATTTTTCTCTCGGCTTCATTAAAGCGTCCTGGCTTGTTTAATACGGCGTCTGGTATGGCAACTTTTCCAATATCATGCATAGGGGATGCCTGTTTGAGCATTTCACACTCTTTATCATCGAGTCCATAATATTTGGCTAAAAGTTTTGAATACTCTGCGACACGTTTAACATGATTTCCCGTCTCTTTTGATCTACTTTCACCAATAGCACCCATGGTAAAGACCACTTCTTTTTGGGTCTCTTCAATCTCTTGTTGGAGTGATTTGACTTCGTGATAACGCTCTTTTAGTGCCTGAGTCCGACGGTTAAGGGTTGTGACTAAAGTACCAAGCTCTCCTTTGTCTTCAGAGTGTATGACCTGTAATTCACTAAGGTGCACATTCTTATTTTGACGCATCTGATCAGAGATATCTGTTATCGGTTTTACAATAAGCTTACGAATACCTAAATAGCCAAAGAAAGTAAGCATTAATGCCGTGAAAATAGAGGCAAGAGTGAGATGACCTAAAATCTCTTGACTTGAGGCAAAGGCTTTATCATAAGGTGTAATCAGACCTATTTTCCATTGTGTATCTGGAGTTGTATAGATAATACCGAAACTTTTTTGTTGCAAAAAAGGATCTTCGTCGATGCTAAAAGAGTTATATAGTGTTGATGTGTCTGTGCTATGACGTATTGTCTGCAGTATAGAGTTAATGCTTTGAGCTTCTTTAAGTGTGAGCTTTGGTGAGGTGCGCATAATTTCTTTTGTCAGTGTATCATCGGTAGGAGTGTTTTTGAGACGATTAACTGCTTCTTTTATGGGGAAAAGTTCTGGATATTTTGAAATGAAATCATCGAGATTTTTAAAGCTATCTCTTTTTTTATGTGAGATAATCTGATTATCGCGATCAAGTAAAAATGCGTAACCTTCGATACGATCTGCATATTTGCGCATAACACGATCGATGTACTTTGTATTGACATCAATAGTAGCCACTGTAGAGAATTTGTTATCTTTAAATAGTGGAGTTGAGACGGTAATCATAGGAATTTTTGTATAAGGATCTCGGTAGCTTTTAGACCAAAGAATTTCACCTTCATTAAAAAAAATCAAAGGAGCGAACCACTGCTCATGCAGATAGTTAATAGCATTAACGCGATTGTAATCACTGTTTACATGTAAGACTTCACTACCATCTTTGGCAAAGAATATAGCATCTTTATTATTTTTAGAATCTAAGGTGTTGTTTGGCCAAATCCCTCCACCTTCTATAGCATCAAATTGGCTAATACTTAAAATATCTCTAACAAGATTACTATTGCGTGTATGATTATGTTCAAAACTTTGGCTTGCACGGGCAAGCGCAAGGACGGTTAATTCGATATTTGTTTTTGAGGTTTCAAGTTCATTTACAATGCTCTCTCCCGTGAGAATAAGAGAGTGTAAAACATTTTTTTCGATACTATCTTTACTAGATAGAAGAAATGTTGTTATCGTAGTTGATAAGAGTACAAGGCCAAAAAAGATAAAAAAAACTAGACTTTTAAATACGATGCTGTGGGTAAATGCTTTCATAGTATATATTGTATCTAAAAGTGAGGGAGCTGTTCTTCTTTTTTTTCTGCAATTTCGTAGGTCTGTAGCTGCCACCAGACCAGTATCGCAATGAGAAAGGGCTCAAATCTAGCAGCATAAGCGTTAAGGATCATTCCTAATGTCTCTAATAAATCCAAAGGCATCCAAAAACGGTTGAGGTAAAAGTGTACCATAGGTGAACTTCCTTTGGTGCCTGCAAAAAGTGAAATACTAATGACAATAAGAGTGATTACATGTAAAGCAAATAAAGCGCCCATTCCAATAGCAACAAGTCGCATTTTTTCTCTGAATGATCCGCCAAAGGTGATAATAAGAGCAGTAAGAAGTGATAAGGTCATAGGAATATTAAATGTAACGGATTCAATATCAAAACTTATATCAATAATAAAAGGTTTCATGATCCCTTTTAGCCCCATCATGGGGGTAGTATTTGAGACACTAAACGTCATCTCTCTCCCATGCATAGAACTTTCTTTTACATGTAAGTCATATTTCCATGTACTCAGTGCAAATGAAAGTTCCGTCACAGCTCTATTGTAAGGATCTTTTATAAGAAGCCAAATAGAGAGAAAAAGTGCATAGGCAATTATAAAAAGTGCAAAAAACTTAAGTGCGGTTTTTGAGTTTTTCATGTCGGTTAATATTTTGAAGATAGATTAAAAAGATAATGAAAGCTATTGCGATCATTATACTTTGTGTGATGTACTCATGCATAATCGGAAAAACAGTGGGGTGGTATTCAAGCACCCATGCCAAGATAGCAATACGAATAAGGTTGAAAACCTGTAAAAAGCTTGATCCAAGAATAACTCCAACAGTGCGCAATTTCCAAGATGCAGGAAAGGCTAATACAGCAGCGGTATATAATAAAATAGCTTCTAAGCCATTACAACCAAATTTGACCTCCATGACAGCACTGTTAAGGTGAAGATAAATGCCTTCAACCGTGACAGGAATGTTAATTAAGTTGATTAAAAACGCACTTAAATAGACAACAGAACCTGTGTAATACTCATCTAAGTGAAGAAGATTACGAAGCGGTTCATAATCAACTAATATAAAAGCCGCAAGCATATAAAAAAGGTAAAGTAATATAAACTGTTTCATTAAAAGAATTATATCTTTATTTTTATTAGGGTTCTCTATATAAATTATAAAAAGAAATTTTAAAATATATTATTAAAACCCTTGACATTATAATTAAAACTGTCTATAATTCTGGCTCAATTTCGATGCCGCAATAGCTCAGTTGGCTAGAGCAGCTGATTTGTAATCAGCAGGCCCGGGGTTCAAGTCCTCGTTGCGGCACCATTTTGTAACGTTATATTAGAAACAGTGTTAGACCAGATATATTTTAAATTTAAATTGTGGTGAGATAGTCAAGTGGCCAACGACGGCAGACTGTAAATCTGCTCCCTATGGGTTCCCAGGTTCGACTCCTGGTCTCACCACCATCAATGCGAGATGCGGGCGTAGCTCAGTTGGCTAGAGCGTCAGCCTTCCAAGCTGAGGGTCGAGGGTTCGAGTCCCTTCACCCGCTCCATTGAAACCAATTTATTTCTGGAAGCTGAAGTACAATAACCTTTTACTTCTACTACTATCTTAAAGCTATTTATTAAAATAGTTTATCACTATACTAATATCATATTATAAATTTTACTGTTAAATTATTCAGCTATTGCTTATTTGCTCACATGGCTCAGAGGTAGAGCACTTCCTTGGTAAGGAAGAGGTCCCGGGTTCAATTCCCGGTGTGAGCTCCACTCTTAAGTATATAAGAATAGAATTGCTTATATTTTTTTAAAGATAAAAAGCAATAATTGAATAATTTTCTGGTATAATTCCATTTCATTAAAATCAGAGTCGAAGGAGACTACATGGCAAAAGAAAAGTTTGAACGTAATAAACCGCATGTTAATATTGGTACAATCGGGCACGTTGACCACGGTAAAACAACATTAACAGCAGCTATTACAGCAGTACTTGCAGTAACAAATGGCGCAGCACTTATGGATTATGATCAAATCGATAACGCTCCAGAAGAACGCGAGCGTGGAATCACAATTGCTACTTCACACGTTGAGTATGAGACTGATGGTCGTCACTATGCACACGTTGACTGTCCAGGTCACGCGGATTATGTTAAAAATATGATTACAGGTGCTGCTCAAATGGATGGTGCTATTCTTGTTGTTTCAGCAGCGGATGGCCCTATGCCACAAACACGTGAGCACATCCTTCTTTCTAAGCAAGTAGGTGTTCCTTATATCGTTGTTTTCATGAACAAAGAAGATATGGTTGATGATGAAGAACTTCTTGAACTTGTAGAGATGGAAATTCGTGAACTTCTTGACACATATGACTTCCCAGGTGACGATACTCCAATCGTAGCTGGTTCTGCACTTCAAGCTCTTGAAGAAGCAAAAACGGGTACACTTGGCGAGTGGTCAGAAAAAATTATCAAGCTTATGGCTGAAGTAGATGCTTATATTCCTGAGCCTACTCGTGAAACTGATAAAGAGTTCTTAATGCCAGTTGAGGATGTATTCTCAATCTCTGGTCGTGGTACTGTTGTTACTGGTCGTATCGAACGTGGTACCATCAAAGTAGGTGAGTCTGTTGAAATCGTAGGTATTAAAGATACACAAGCAACTACAGTAACGGGTGTTGAGATGTTCCGTAAAGAGATGGATCAGGGTGAAGCTGGAGATAACTGTGGTATTCTTATCCGTGGTATCGATAAAGATCAAGTTGAGCGTGGTCAAGTTCTTTGTAAGCCAGGTTCAATTACGCCTCACACAACTTTTGAAGCGGAAGTTTATATCCTTTCAAAAGATGAGGGTGGTCGTCATACTCCATTCTTCAATGGTTACCGTCCACAATTCTACGTTCGTACAACAGACGTAACAGGTGCAATCACTCTACCAGAAGGTACAGAGATGGTTATGCCAGGTGACAATGTTAAAGTTACTGCTGAACTGATTAATCCAATCGCTATGGAAGAGGGAACTCGTTTCGCTATCCGTGAGGGTGGACGTACAGTTGGCGCAGGTGTTGTTGCTAAAATCATCAAGTAATTGATGTCGCTTCTCTGTATTGAGAAGTGAATTTTACTATAGGCTAAGACTATGAGAGAAACTATCCACTTAGGTTGTGAAAAGTGTACACGTCGTAACTATCACACCACGAAAAACAAAAAGACTCATACCGAAAAATTTTCAGTGCGTAAGTACTGCAAATGGTGTCGTGAGCACACACAGCATAAAGAGATGAAATTATAATTATCTCTTTCAGGTTTGGGAGCTAAGCTCCTTCCTTATTTAGGCGTATAGCTCCAATGGTAGAGCACCGGATTCCAAATCCGGGTGTTGGGAGTTCGAGTCTCTCTACGCCTGCCACTAATTCATTAAAAATCAGAAGATTTTTTATCAATGATGCTTTCGAGCCTTATTTATAGGAAATGTTACAAGGACATACAGCAATGACAAAAACTTTTTCAACATATTTTAAAAATTCTAAACTAGAGTTATCTAAGGTTATTTTTCCAACAAAACCTCAAGTACGTCAAGCTTTTATTGCCGTAGTTATTGTTGTGACTTTTGTTGCACTATTCTTAGCACTTGTTGATTTGATTATGTCGTCATCACTGTCTGCAATTTTAGGTTAAGGAGTAGGCATGGCACATCAGTGGTATACCATCCAAACCTATGGTAGTGAGAGAAAAGTTAAAGAGGCAATTTTCAATCTTATGGATGAGAATAAACTTCACGATATTATTGAAGAAGTCGTTGTTCCTACTGAAGATGTGATTGAAGTTAAAGAAGGTAAAAAGAAAATTTCAGAGCGTTCACTTTACTCTGGTTATGTTTTTATTAAAGTTGACCTTGATACCAATGTTCAGCATATGATTACTGCCATTCCAAAAGTATCTGGTTTCGTTGGCGAGTCAAATCATCCAACACCACTAAGCGAAAGTGATATTAATACGATTCTTGACCGTGTACAAAATCGAGCAGCACCGAAACCAAAAGTCTTTTTTGATAATGGTGAGATGGTTCGTATTATTGATGGACCGTTTGCAAACTTTACGGGTACGGTAGATGAATATGATTTAGAGCATGGAACATTGAAGCTTAATGTATCGATCTTTGGACGTAGTACACCAGTAGATATTTCGTACACACAAGTCGAAAAAATAATCTAAATTAAAACGCTACGCTAAAGCCAGACTTTATTGAAAGTTTAGCTTTAGCGTAGAAGCATTACGTATTTTAAAAAAATCGTTAGCGATTTGGGCACTCTGCCGAAGAGAACTTAGCGTTAGCGCAGTAATCGGGACGTGTTCAGATTACGTTTAAAATAATAAAAGCGTGTTAAAACAATGAAAGGAAAGCACAATGGCAAAAAAAGTTATGGATTATATCAAGCTTCAAATTGAAGCAGGTAAAGCTAACCCGGCACCTCCAGTAGGTCCAGCGTTAGGACAACGTGGTGTCAATATCATGGAATTCTGTAAAGCATTCAATGAAAAAACAAAAGATAAAATGGGATTCAAAGTACCTGTAGTAATTACAGTGTATTCTGATAGAAGTTTTACTTTTATTACTAAACAACCACCAGCATCAGCACTTTTAATGAAGGCAGCGGGAATTAAAAAAGGTACTGATAATCCTCTTTTAAACAAAGTTGGTAAAATCACTAAAGCGCAATTGATGGAAGTTGTCAATGCTAAGATTGAAGATCTTAACACTGATGATGTAGAGATGGCAGCAAATACGCTAGCAGGTTCTGCACGTTCAATGGGTATTGAAGTCGTAGACTAATATTTAAAATTCAGATCTTCTACCGCAAAGATCTTTAAATAACTGCGGAAGAGAATTTCATAGGAGAACTCAAATATGGCAAGTAAACGCTATTCACAAATAAGTGAAAAAATTGATAATACAAAAAATTATACAGTTGCTGAAGCCGCATCTTTTGTAAAAGAGCTTAAATCAGCAAAATTCGATGAAACTGTAGAAATTGCAATGAACCTCAATGTTGACCCTCGTCACGCTGATCAGATGGTTCGTGGTGCTATTGTGCTTCCACACGGTACAGGTAAAACTGTTCGTGTTGCGGTATTCGCTAAGGGTGCTAAAGCTGATGAAGCTAAAGCTGCCGGTGCAGATATCGTAGGTACTGATGACCTAGTTGATCAGATTAAAGAAGGTATCTTCAACTTTGATGTTGTTGTTGCTGCACCTGACTGTATGGGACTTGTAGGTAAAATTGGTCGTATTCTAGGGCCAAAAGGTATGATGCCAAACCCTAAAACAGGTACCGTAACACCAGATGTTGCTACTGCTGTTAATAACGTAAAAGGTGGTCAAGTCGCTTTCCGTGTTGATAAAAAAGGTAATATTCATGCGGGTATCGGTAAAGCCAGTTTTGATACTGATAAACTTGCTGAAAATATCACAAGTTTTATTGTTGCTATTAACAAGCAAAAACCGGCTTCTGCAAAGGGTCGTTATGTTAAAAGTGCTGCATTGTCATTAACAATGAGTCCAGCAATTAAATTTGACTTAGCAGAGTTAGCTGATATTAAATAATTTATCTTACATGTAAGGAATCCTTACATGTAAAGCTTTTATTTTCTTATTTTTGAATGAGAAAGTAAAGGTTTTATTCGTAGAATCTTAACTTATGGACTGAAGACAGTTAGGGGCTTAGGCTTAAATGGACTTTCCCACCCAACTTGAAGTGATATGTCTGGAAAGGGGAATACAATGACAAAATCAAAAAAAGCTGAGATTATTGATCAGTTAAGTGAATCATTCAAAACTGCTAATGCAGTCGTAATGTGTGATTATCGTGGTTTAAGTGTTGGTGAAATTGAAGATTTACGTAAAATGGCTCGCGCTAAAGACGTAAACGTTCAAGTTGTTAAAAACTCACTTGCTACGATTGCACTTAAAAATGCTGATATGACGGGTGTTGAGATTATCGACACTAACATTTTCATTTGGGCTGACGATGCGATTTCTGCATCTAAAACCGTAGCGGACTATGCTAAAGCAAATGAAAAATTTCTAATTAAGACGGCATATATTGATGGTGAAGCTGCTGATGTTGCTAAAGTTCAAGCTTTTGCAAAACTACCAGGACGCGAAGAGCTTCTTGGAATGCTTGCTGCTACTTGGATGGCTCCAGTACAGAATTTCACTATCGGTTTAAATGCGCTTAAAGAGAAAAAAGAAGAAGAGGCAGCGTAAATTACGCAAAAAACTACTCTTACATGTAAGAGAATAATTATTTGGAGAAAATAAAATGGCTACAACTAAAGAAGACGTATTAGAATTTATTTCAGGAATGTCAGTTCTTGAGCTTTCTGAGCTTGTTAAAGAATTTGAAGAAAAATTTGGTGTATCTGCACAACCGGTAGCGGTTGCTGGTGGTGCTGGTGGTGACGCTGGTGGAGCTGCAGAAGAAAAAACTGAATTTGATGTTGTTCTTACTGCTGCTGGCGATAAGAAAATCAATGCGATTAAAGCAGTACGTGCATTAACAGGTCTTGGTCTTAAAGAGGCTAAAGAAGCTGTTGAAGGCGTTCCTGCAACCATCAAAGAAGGTGTTGATAAAGAGACTGCTGAAGAAGCTAAGAAAACTCTTGAAGAAGCTGGCGCTTCTTGTGAGCTTAAATAAGCATTTTGCTTTTTTAGCTTGGTGCTTAGCTTTAGAGGGACACAGGTTTAATTTTTTTCAAAAATTCAACCAATGTCCCAGCTGCACAAACGCACAAACATTTAGGGCCCATTAAGAAAGTGATTTTGTCACTTTCTTAATGGGCCTTTGGTGGTTAGAAACCACTAACTTTTTTTATCTGTGGATCCCTCCAAGGACGCTTGGAATAAACCCTTCATTCTATCAGGTGATAGAATTCACACAAAATTTTACTTATCAAGGAAGAGTATGCTCAATAGTCTTTATTCTGGTAACCGTTTACGCGTTGATTTCGCTAAAACAGCGCAACAAATTGAAGTTCCCAACCTCTTACAACTTCAACAAAGCTCTTACGATACATTTTTAATGTTAGAGAAAAAAGATCGTTCACTTAGCGGTGTTGAACGTGTATTTGATTCGGTTTTCCCTATTCATGACACTCAAAATCGTCTGACTTTGGAGTATTTAGGTTCTGAAACTGTTAAACCTAAATATACGGTACGTGAATGTATGGAACGTGGATTAACGTATTCAATTTCACTTCGTATGAAAACACGTCTTGTCCTATGGGACCGTGATGAGAACACCAAAGAAAAACTCGGTGTCAAAGATATTAAAGAACAACCCATCTTTGTTCGTGATATCCCTTTAATGACGGATCGTACTTCGTTTATTATTAATGGTGTTGAACGTGTTGTCGTCAATCAGCTGCACCGTTCTCCGGGTGTTATTTTTAAAGAAGAAGAGGCAACTACTGCGGGTAATAAACTGATCTATACGGGTCAAATTATCCCTGACCGTGGTTCATGGTTGTATTTTGAATATGATCCAAAAGATATTCTCTATATGAGAATTAATAAACGTCGTAAAGTTCCTGTTACGATTATGTTCCGTGCGTTGGGTTACTCAAAACAAGACATTTTAAAAATGTTTTACCCACTACAAACGATTTCATTAGAAGATAACAACTTCTTGATGGACTTTAAAGTTGAGAACTTTAGTGGTCGTTTAGAGTATAACTTGATCTCTGCTGATGGCGAGACAGAACTTATGAAAGCGGGTAAACGTCTGACCGCTAAAAAAGCGCAAAAATTTATCGAAGAGGGACATACTAAAATTCAGTATCCAACTGAGGTATTAATAGAGCGTTATCTAGCTGAACCTATTATTGATCCAGAAACGGGTGAAGTTCTTTTTGATACGATGACGGCACTTGATGAGACCAAACTTAAAAAGATGGCTGAAACGGGTGTGAGCGAATTTGTTATTGCTAATGATCTTGCCGAAGGTCATGACAGTGCGGTTATCAACGCATTTTTAGCCGATGCCGATTCACTGAAACTTCTTCGTCAAACTGAAGATATTGAAGATGAAAATGATCTTTCAGCCATTCGTATCTACAAAGTGATGCGTCCAGGTGAGCCTGTTACTAAAGAGGCAGCTAAGATTTTTGTGAATCAACTCTTTTTTGATCCAGAGCGTTACGATCTAACTCGCGTTGGTCGGATGAAAATGAATCACAAATTGGGTCTTAATGTACCTGAATATGTGACGGTTTTAACGAATGAAGACATTATTAACTCCGTTAAATATGTGATTAAGGTTAAAAATGGACAAGGTCATATTGATGATCGTGATCACTTAGGAAACCGTCGTATTCGTTCCATTGGTGAGCTTTTAGGTAATGAACTTCATAATGGTCTTGTGAAGATGCAAAAAGCGATCAAAGATAAACTCTCTACAATGAGTGGACCGATGGCAGAATTGATGCCACATGACCTGATTAACTCGAAGATGATTACCTCTACGATTATGGAGTTTTTCTCTGGTGGTCAACTGTCTCAGTTTATGGACCAGACGAATCCACTTTCAGAGATTACCCATAAACGTCGTCTTTCAGCTCTAGGTGAGGGTGGTCTTGTGAAAGAGCGTGCCGGTTTTGAAGTGCGTGACGTTCACCCGACACACTATGGTCGTATCTGTCCCATTGAGACTCCAGAGGGTCAAAATATTGGTCTGATTAATACGCTTGCTACCTACTCAAAAGTAAATGAGCATGGATTTATTGAAGCACCTTATAATCTTGTTAAAGATGGTGTAGTACAGATGGGTGCTGAGAATGTTGTTTATCTGACGGCTACACAAGAAGAGGGTAAAACGATTGCTGCTGCGTCAAATGAGATTGATGATGATGGTAAGTTTACTGATGATCTGATTGAGATACGTCGTGATGGTGAGATTATTTTAGGAAATTCAAACGAATGTGAATATATGGACCTTTCATCACACATGGTTGTTGGTGTTGCCGCTTCATTGATTCCTTTCTTAGAACATGATGATGCCAACCGTGCACTCATGGGATCGAACATGCAGCGTCAGGCCGTACCTCTTTTACGTGCTCAAGCACCAATGGTAGGAACGGGTGTTGAAAAACATGTGGCTCGTGACTCTTGGGAATGTGTTAAAGTACAACGTGGTGGTGTGATTGAGAAAGTTGATGCAAAACATATCTATGTGATGGGTGAAGATGAAGATGGAACATTTATTGACTACTATCCACTTCAAAAAAATCTTCGAACCAATCAAAATACGACCTTTGTTCAAAAACCGATTGTAAAAGTGGGTCAAACTGTAAGTACAGGTCAAATTATCGCTGATGGTCCAAATATGGATCAAGGGGAACTGGCTCTAGGTGTGAATGCTATGGTGGCGTTTATGCCATGGAATGGTTATAACTACGAAGATGCGATTGTTATGTCGGAGCGTATGATCCGTAATGACTCGTTTACTTCCGTACACGTTTATGAAAAAGAGGCTGAAGCTCGTGAATTGAAACACGGTGTAGAAGAGATCACTCGTGATATTCCTAATGTTCGTGACGACGAACTGACGCACCTTGATGAGAGTGGTATTGTTAAGATTGGTACGAATGTATCTGGTGGTATGATCCTTGTAGGTAAAGTCTCACCAAAAGGTGAGGTGAAGCCAACTCCTGAAGAGCGTCTATTACGTGCTATCTTTGGTGAAAAAGCGGGTCATGTTATTAATAAATCGCTCTACTGTCCTCCAAGCATGGAAGGTGTCGTTGTTGATATTAAAGTCTTTACTAAAAAAGGGTATGACAAAGATCCTCGTGCACTTGAGATTGAAAAAGCGGAACGCGATGAGCTAGAGCGTGAGCACTACGATCGTCTTTTAATGATTGATAAAGAAGAGATGCTCCGTATTGCATCGCTTTTAACTAAAGAGCCATTAGCTTCTGATGTTAATGTGGGTGAGACTACCTATAAAGAGGGTGAAATTATTAATGCGGATGATCTTGCCGGAGTCAATCGTTTTGCGATGAACAGCATTATTAAAGCCTTTAGCGAGAGTGTACAAAATCAGTACAACAAAACTAAGAACCATTTTCAAAAGCAGAAAAAACTTTTCCGTGATGAGCATGAAGAGAAATTAACGATCTTAGAAAAAGATGACATCTTACCAAATGGTGTTGTGAAGTATGTGAAAATCTATATCGCTACGAAACGTAAGTTGCGTGTTGGTGACAAGATGGCAGGGCGTCACGGAAATAAAGGTATTGTCTCAAATATCGTTCCTGAAGTCGATATGCCGTATCTTGAAAGTGGACGTCAAGTGGATGTCTGTTTGAATCCTCTTGGGGTACCTTCGCGTATGAATATTGGTCAGATCCTAGAGATGCATCTTGGTATGGTAGGTGCAGAACTTGGTAATCAGATTCAAGATATCTTTGAAGCTAAACAAGCCGACTTTATTGATCAGCTTCGTAGTAAAATGATTGCTATCGCGGGTGTAGCCGGTCTTATGGAAGCGGCAACTGTTGTTGGAAATATGGACAATGATACACTGCTTAAATATGCACAAGACTGGTCGAATGGTGTTAAATTTGCCACGCCAATTTTTGAAGGGGTTAATCCAGAAGAGTTTGCAAAACTTTTTGAGTTAGCAAAACTTGATGATGATGGTAAGACCGCTCTGTTTGATGGTAAGACTGGCGAGCAGATTAAAGAGCGTGTCAATGTCGGCTATATGTATGTACTGAAGCTTCATCACCTTGTTGATGAGAAAATTCACGCACGTTCAACGGGGCCTTACTCACTGGTGACACAGCAACCTGTTGGTGGTAAAGCACTCTTTGGTGGACAGCGTTTTGGTGAGATGGAAGTATGGGCTCTAGAAGCCTATGGCGCTTCTGCAGTTTTAAAAGAGATGTTAACGATTAAATCAGATGATGTTGAAGGTCGTGTACGTGCTTATAAATCGATTACTAAAGGAGAGAGGGTACCAGAGTCAGGTATTCCTGAAACTTTATTTGTATTAACAAAAGAGCTTCAATCTTTAGCTCTTGATATTGAGATTTTTGACGAGGTGGAAGACGATGAGTAGACTAGTACCAATTGAGATAAAAGAAGATAATCGTCCTAAAGACATTAAACAGTTACAGTTTCGCCTTGCGAGTCCAGAGAAAGTTCTCTCTTGGAGTCACGGTGAAGTAAAAAAACCAGAGACGATTAACTATCGTACTTTAAAACCAGAACGTGATGGCCTCTTTTGTGCCAAAATTTTTGGTCCGGTACGTGATTATGAGTGTCTGTGTGGAAAATATAAAAAGATGCGTTATAAAGGCGTTGTCTGTGAAAAATGTGGGGTTGAAGTAACATCAACAAAAGTTCGTCGTGTTCGTATGGGTCATATCGATCTGGTTACGCCTGTTGCACACATCTGGTATGTCAGTTCATTACCATCTCGTATCGGTACCCTTCTTGGTGTCAAGATGAAAGATTTGGAACGTGTGCTTTACTATGAAGCTTACATTGTAAAAAATGGTGGTGAAGCTTATTATGATGCAGAGCAGTCAACACCCATTTTAAAATATGATGTATTAAATGAAGAGCAGTATCGTACCTTAATGTCTCGTTATTCAGAGAGTGGTTTTGAAGCAGAGATGGGAGGTCAGGTTATTCGTGATCTTCTTGAAGATATCGATCTTGTGGATCTTTTCTCTCAACTCAAAGAAGATATTGAGAAAACAAATTCTGAAGCGAAACGTAAAACGATTGTAAAACGTCTAAAAGTTATTGAGTCATTTTTAAATTCGGGTAATAACCCAGGTTGGATGATGTTAACGGCACTTCCAGTGCTTCCACCAGAGCTTCGTCCTTTGGTCAGCCTTGATGGTGGTAAGTTTGCAGTATCTGATGTGAATGACCTGTATCGCCGTGTTATTAATCGTAATCAGCGTCTTAAGCGTCTTATTGAACTTGAGGCTCCAGAGATTATTGTTCGTAATGAGAA
>JAYEGP010000067.1:0-4825 GCA_034659135.1 Campylobacterota bacterium | reverse complement strand
GACCGGCTTGTGGCAAGGCTACGGCAAATGATGCTCCGGCAAAACCTAGACCCATCGCAACGACTAATAACTCGTTATAAGTGATCTCTCCACCACGGAAGTAGGCATAAAAAAGTACGGCAATAACAATAGATTGCGAAGCCAGTGCGGTTTTTTTCGCACCAAATTTATCAACTCCAAAACCTAAAAGGATACGAAGTAGCGCTCCAGCTAAGATAGGGATAGCCAGTAGTGTCGCCTTCTGATCGGGGCTTATGATAAAGCCCGTTAGAGCGAGTGCTTCAGATATCTCTGTTGAGAGTGGTCCAAGCATGGTCCAGACCATGAATGAAAAATCGAAGTATAAGAAGGCGGCCAAGAGTGTTGGCCAGTGTCCCTCTCCTTTGAGTGCTTTAAAACCTGCCATGTATTTCTCCTTTAATGGATTCGTTTAAATTAGATGCATATTGTAATTCAAAATAATTATAAAAATTTAAAGATATTGTATAAAAATCAATCAATTTAAGAAAAAAATAAGTAAAATAGGTAATTTTTTGACTAAAAAAAGTGATATGATTAAAAAATAATCATAAATTAAGAAAAAAATAAGCTTTATAGAGATTATAATAACATCAATTGTTACCATGTAAGGAAGACGTGTGCAGACACCTTTAGAAAATTTTATCGATTATAAGGCAGAGACGGGAATGCAGTGTGGTAACTACGCCATTGATGTTCCTGAGCTTGGCAAAGATGAGCAGTATCGCTTCCATTTTGATGCGACGGCCTGTGTGGGGTGCCGCTGTTGTGAAGTGGCTTGTAATGAACAAAACAACAACCCCGCTGATATTAAATGGCGTCGTGTGGGAGAGATGGAAGGTGGTGAATTTCCAGCGGTAACCCAACTCTTTAACTCCATGAGCTGTAATCACTGTATTGATCCTGCTTGTTTGATCGGTTGTCCCACTGAGAGTTATATAAAAATTGAAGAGACGGGGATTGTGATTCACGAAGATGAGACCTGTATCGGTTGTCAGTACTGTACCTGGAACTGTCCTTATGAGGTTCCAACCTACCATGAAGAGCGTCATATCGTGACAAAGTGTCATATGTGTCATGAACGTCTTGATGTAGGCCAATCACCTGCCTGTGTTCAAGCCTGTCCATCAGGTGCCATTATGATTGAAACGGTTAATGTTAAAGTGTGGCAAGAAGAGCAGATGGCAGAGCAGGGAAATATGCCCTTCTTGCCTGATGCTAGTATTACCAATGCGACGACACGTTACACCTTACCTGAAAATATGGCAGAGATGATGGAGCGTGATGAACATATTTTAAAACCAGGACATTCAGAACTGCCTCTTGTTTTTATGACGGTTTTGACGCAGATCTCTTTGGGAGCATTTTTTGCCTTGATGATAGGAAATCTCTTATCACTTTTTGGTTTGACTTCTCCAAATTGGATCATGGCAGCAGTGGCGATGGTACCTGCAGCTTTGGGACTGCCCTTATCTGCTTTACATTTAGGGCGTCCTTTGCTAGCGATGACAGCAATGAAAAATATCAAGACCTCGTGGCTCTCTCGTGAAGCTTTGGCTCTGGGTCTTTTTACATCAATGATGACACTCAATGTTGCGCTATACTATTTTCAAATACCAACACTCTTACATGTAAGCTTTGAGATTATGACTTTTGGAATGGGTGTTTACGGAATTTATGCGCAATCGATGATCTACCGTATTAAAGCGCGTCCTTCATGGGATAGGCTAACTACGCAATTAAAGTTCTTTGGTGTGAGTTATGTAGGTCTGCTACTTATCGCATTCGTTGCCATGATGCAAGATATGAGTTCTGTAGTCACGCCTCTAATGGCAGCGGCTATGGCTTTAGCAGCGGCACAGGCTTTTTTCACTTATGAAGATCGTCGTACCCTTAAAACAAGTGAAATGAACAGTTATCAGTTAGAGCGGAGTGATCGTCTTCATAATGAGTTTTTCACCTTACATGTAAAGGTACGTATTGCTACCTTAGTATTAGGTTCACTGCTTCTGCCACTACTTGTTTTAGTGCTTGTTGGAGTAGGTGCTTATGGTGCAGCGATTGCCTTGATGCTTATAGGACTGCTAATGAGTGCCATCAGTGAATTTGTAGATCGATTTCTATTTTACGCCACCGTAGTACCTCTGGGTATGGCCGGTTCATTTTTTGTAGGAAAACAACGATGATAAAAAAAATCAAAGACTTTTTAGGTCTCGACATCAAAGCAGACAAATATAAATTAAGCAGTGATCCCCAGTTTGGGATGATCAGCGATGCCAATAAACCAGATAAATGGGTTTTTTCAACCTGTGGTTACTGTGGTGTGGGTTGTGGACTCTATATCGGTGTGAAAGAGGGTAAAGCGGTCTATACTAAAGGCAATCCGAAACACGATGTCAATATGGGAACGCTCTGTCCAAAGGGTCTGAGTGAACATCAGATGTTAAACGCTCCAGAGCGGGTACTCAATCCTAAAATTCGTAAATATGGTGAACTTCATGATGTTAACTGGGATGAAGCCTACTTCAAGGTGAGTCAGAATTTTAAAAATATTGCAAATAAATATGGACCTCAGGCTATTGGTATTATCTCAACAGGACAGATGCTTACCGAAGAGTTTTACGCTCTAGGTAAACTGGCACAACTCGGACTTAAAACCAATAATTTTGATGGTAATACCACACTCTGTATGGCTTCGGCAGTGATGGGATATAAGCAGTCTTTAGGTTCTGATGGTGCAGTAGGAAGCTATGAAGATTTTCAAGAGGCCAATGTTATTGTACTTATCGGTGCTAATATTGCCGATAATCATCCGATCTTGAAACTGCATATTGCTAAAAACAAGAAAAAGCCAAAAATTATTGTTATTGATCCCCGTGCATCCAAGACCTCACAGATGGCGGATCTGTTTATTCCGCTTAAACCACGAACTGATTTGGCACTTTTAAATGGGTTGGCTTACATCATCATTGAGCAAGGTTGGGAAAACGAAGGGTATATTAAAGCCAAAACCAATGGTTATAAAGCGCTAAAAAAATTCTTACAGGATTATCCGCCTCAAGAAGTTTCAAATATCACAGGAATTGATGTGAAAACGCTTTATGAACTCGCCCGTCAATACGCCTCTCAAGATGCCGTTCTCTCGGCATGGACTATGGGAGTCAATCAATCCGTAATGGGCACTGATACGGTTAGTGCCATTATCAATCTTCATCTTCTAACGGGTCAGATTGGAAAACCTGGGGCAGGGCCTTTTAGTATTACCGGGCAGTGTAATGCCATGGGAACGCGTGAGACGGGTTTTACCTCCTCACTTCCAGGCTATCGTAGTTTTGGTGATGCCAAAGCGGCACAAGAGTATGCCGATATTGTCAATATTCCTGTAGATAGTGTCCCTACAGCGCGTGGGTATAAATATGGTGAGATTATTGAAGCGATTGATAAAGGTGAAATCAAAGCGCTCTGGATTATTGCAACCAATCCTATGGTAAGTTTTACCGATCAAGAAAAACTTCGATCCACGCTTGCTAAGCTTGATCTGTTAGTGGTGCAAGATGCTTTTATGTCTGATACGGCAGACATTGCAGATGTTGTTTTCGCTGCAGCGACATGGGGTGAAAAAGAGGGAACCTATACGAACTCCGAACGACGTGTTAACCGTGCCAATAAAGCCGTTGAACCTCGTGGATCTGCCAAGAGTGATTTTGATATCTTTGTAGAATTTTCAAAACAGTTTGAAGGTATTAATGAACTTATCTATCCCAATTGGACAAACCCTTCTGATGCTTTTGATGAGTGGAAAGAGGTGAGTCGTGGTCAGTTGTGCGACTACTCTGGGATTACTTATGAGCTTTTAGAAGAGCATGGCGGCATTCAGTGGCCATGTAATGAAGCAAACCCATTGGGTACCAAACGACTTTACGGTGAAGGGATGGATTTTAGGACTACTGATGCCAAAGCGAACTTGGTAGCTTCATCATGGTTTCCGATGAAAGAGTCCATCTGTGAAGCGTTTCCACTCATTTTAAACACAGGACGCACGGTAGAACAGTGGCATACACGAACTAAAACACGCTCTATTGATATACTTGATAATCTCGCTCCTGAAGCGTGGGTAGATATTAATCCTAAAGATGCTGAGGCTTTACATGTAAGAAGTGGTGATCGTATAGCGCTTTCAGGTGTGAGAGGCAGAGTCGAAGATGTTGTGGTTAAAGTGACACAGACGGTTGCGCCAGGATCCGTTTTTGTTCCCTTTCACTTCAATACTCAACTTGTTAACCGTCTGACTCAAAATGAGTTTTGTCCAAAATCAGGTGAGCCAAACTTTAAACAGACAGCCATTCAGCTACACTCAGAAAAAGTACCTCATGGTATTCACATAAAAAAAGATGAGATGGCTGGAACCCTTTCATATACTAGCGTTTCAGACACTATGGCTTATGAAAAAGTTGGACAGAAAGAAGAACTTACATAGAGTTTTGAGCTTCTCTTTACTAATGCAGTTTAGCACTTTGTCAATGGGTCGTATTTTTTGAAGGAAGATTGGTTGAAGCTTTAAATTCGGGAAGGTCTATTTATTCCAACATGAAAAACCCCGTCCTATGGGCGGGGTTAGAGTTCAAAGGTTCTACCGTTTGAACTCTCGATAAACTATCTACTCAGGGTAACTGTGCTCTAAAAGGAGAAATAGCAAGAGATGTAAAGAATCTCATGAGGGCATTTTCTCAAAGATTAGAGTGTGAAATAATAGAACTCAATGTACAAATAGATCATGTACATTTACTGGTGATGATACCACCAAAAC
>JAYEGP010000066.1:0-4838 GCA_034659135.1 Campylobacterota bacterium | reverse complement strand
TAAGCAACCTCTACAAAAGAGAGTTTCTCTAAGGCTTCTACAACACGTCCATCCACTCGAATAGCCGAATCAATCACAATGTTTTGCAGCTTAGAGACTAGAGTAAGCTGTAATGGCCGATTCCCCGGAAATTGGCGAATCAAACGATACAATGCTTCTAAATGTTCACTATTTTGAGACATATGTAAATGAAGATAGAGTGGTTCAGGTGGTTTCTCAGTAATTTTTGTCTTAACCTTTTTGGCCTCTTTCGTTACCTCGTTAAGCGTCATAATCTTCGTCACACCAATACGGGTAAACTGCTCAGTATGAGTGATTTTAACCTTAAAAGCAACAGGTTCTTCCAAGTCCATCGCCTCTAGCTGCTCAAGCTTATCAGCAAAGAGCATCATCTCGATATTGCCATGAAAATCCATAAGGTTCAAGATACCAAACTGATTGCCTTTTTTAGAGATTTTTTTAGTGATCTCTTCAACTTTTCCTATAAAAATTGCAGTAGAACCATCTTCCACATTCTCAACTTCACTTGAAAGGGTGTAGGTGATTTTATCAATCTGCTCACGAAAACCATCTAGAGGATGACCTGAGACATAAAATCCTAAAGTCTCTTTTTCAAACTCTAAAATCTCTTTGAGGCTAAACTCCTCTTCATTTTTAAGATTTAGCGCAACAACGGTGATATCCGCGTCATCTCCAAAAAGTGAGCCCATCGCATTTTTCTTGGCGACTGAGGCATCTTTAGCCGTCTGGATAATCTCTTCGATCTGTTGTAAAATCGCTTTGCGAGAGAGTCCAAAACAGTCAAATCCTCCTGCTTTAGTGATTGATTCAAGTACGCGTTTATTAACTTTTTGAGGCTCAATCCTATTGACAAAATCTTGAAAATCTTTAAATTCACCCTCTTCGCGTACCTCTAAAATCGAATCCACAGCTGCGCCACCCACCCCTTTGATCGCCGCGAGTCCAAATAAGATACTGGTTAACTCTTCGGTGACAACAGGAGAGAACTCAAGCAAAGAGTGGTTAATATCTGGTGGTGCCAGTTCCAAGCCCATATGTTTGACTTCATCAATATACTTGACAACCTTATCCGTGTTGTCACGATCCGAGGTGAGAAGTGCTGACATAAACTCTTCAGGGTAGTAGGTTTTAAGCCACGCGGTCTGAAACGTTACCATCGCATACGCTGCAGAGTGAGATTTATTAAAACCGTAGCCCGCGAATTTTTCAATGAGATCAAAAAGTTCCGAGGCTCTCTTATAGTCATAGCCCTGTCCTTTCGCTCCTTCAGAAAACTCGGCATTGTAAACAGCCATATCTTTTTTCTTACCCATGGCACGACGGATAATGTCCGAGTAGCCTAGTGAAAATCCCCCAATGGTCTGAACGATCTGCATGACCTGTTCTTGATAGACGATGACCCCGTAAGTAGGTTTTAAAATCGTTTCCATCGTATCAAAGGTGTATTCAATCGCTTCACGACCGTGTTTACGTTCAATAAAGCTATCAAGCATTCCTGACTCCATTGGTCCCGGACGATACAGTGCCAAGACCGCAATCAGGTCTTCAAAGTTTGAAGGTTTGAGACGTTTGTTCAAGTCTTGCATCCCCGAACTCTCTATCTGGAACATTCCGACTGTCGCACCGGTCTGAATCACCCGATAGACTTCAGGATCATCCACATCAATCTTATGCCAATCCACACTCACATCGTGACGTAACTTCACAAGCTTGAGAGCATTATCAATAACATCTAAAGTTTTAAGGCCTAAGAAGTCAAACTTGATAAGATCAACATCTTCAAGGTAATTCAGTGAATATTGTGTGACAAAGGTATCCTCACCCGATGGCTTATATATCGGTGTTTTATGCCAAAGCTCTTCATTGGAAATAACGACACCCGCAGCGTGAATTCCTGAGTTTCGCTTCAGCCCTTCAAGTTTTTTTCCAAATTCCCAAACCCGAGCGGCTTGGGCATCCGTCTCTATAAGTTCGGCGATCTTTGGTTCTTTTTGAAAGGCGCCCGGTTGGAGTTCACCTTTTTTCATCTTTCCATTTAAAGTGATTCCCAACTCGTCAGGTATCAGTTTTGCCATCTTATCGGCTTGAGAGAGTGGCATATCTAAGACACGGGCGACATCACGAAGCACCCCTTTAGCAAGGAGTGAACCAAAAGTGATGATCTGTGCCACTTGATTACGTCCATATTTCTCAACAACATAGTCAATAACCTCGCCCCGACGTGCCTGCATAAAGTCCATATCGATATCCGGCATAGAGACACGTTCAGGATTTAGAAAACGCTCAAAAAGAAGGTCATATTTCATCGGGTCAATATCAGTAATATCAAGTGAAAATGCCACCAGACTTCCCGCAGCCGAACCCCGTCCCGGTCCAACAGCAATATCCATCTCTTTGGCTACTTTAACAAAGTCCCAAACAATCAGCATGTAGCCCGGAAATTTCATAGAGTTGATAATATCCATCTCAAAAACCAGACGTTCCCTATACTCTTCATGACGCTCTTCAGGCACATACGCTAGACGCTGTTTCAGACCTTCTTCACAACAGTAAATAAAATACTCGGCATCATTTTTATCTTCTGCTGAAAGCCATTTATCTTTGGCTTCATCACTGGCATCAGGGGATAAAGGAGCGTCATCACTGTTATTGATGTCTAAGCCATCCTCTTTTGAATACTCAGGTGTAAACTTAAAGTTTGGAGGTGTCGGTTTTTTGACAGTAAGCGGAAAATCTTCGATCTTTTCAACAATCTCTTGCGTATGTTCAAGCGCTTCAGGAATATCCGCGAAAAGTCGTGCCATCTGTTCGGGAGATTTGACATAAAACTCATGCACCGAGTGACGCATACGATTGGGATCGTCATAAAGTTTATTCATCCCGATACACATAAAGGCCTCATGATACTGGGCATCATCAGGAAAGGTATAGTGTGTGTCATTGGTCGCTACTATCTTGATATCCGTCTCTTTGGCAATCTGTAGCACCTGTTCATCAATAAAAAGCTGATCACCAATACCATGACGCATCAGTTCCATATAAAAATCATCACCAAAGATCTCTTTATACTCTAAGGCGACACGTTTCGCTTCATCATAACCACCCGCACCATTTTTGACATTACGCTCATTTTTAAGATTGAGATGCCAATTCACTTCACCCTGTAAACACGCCGACGTACAGATCACGCCCTCAGAGTGTTCTCGAAGCATCTTTTTATTGATACGAGGAAAGTAATAATAACCGTCAATATACGCTTGAGACGTCAAATACATAAGATTTTTATAACCGATCTCATTTTTGGCAAAAAGACAGACATGAAAACGCTGTTTCGTAGTACGATCGTTTAGCGCTTCACCGTTATGGATGTAACCTTCCATCCCGATAATTGGCTTGATCCCTGCCGCACTCATCTGCTGATGAAAATCAATGGCACCAAACATATTGCCATGATCAGTCATTGCCACCGAAGTCATTCCTAACTCTTTGATCCTATCAACCAGTGCAGTTATCTTGTTTGCCCCGTCAAGAAGGGAGTATTCGGTATGTAAATGAAGGTGGGTAAAAGGTTGTGCGCTCATGATCAATCTTTACAATAAATTAAAGAGCGATTATAACGGTGGAGAATTAAAAAAGAGCTGTGCTCTTACATGTAAGGATATTTAAACAGCCACCTCATCATCAAAGAGCACACTTATGCCATACGATTCGTTAGGAACTATATATTTACGGTATTCAATACCTGAGCGACTGTGCAATACCGCCGTAAAACAACCTTCACTTAAAAGCTCTCTAACTTCACGTTCACCAATGCCTCTTTTTCCATAACGTAAGAGTGAATTTCCCCAGATGCGATACGAACAGCTCCCAACAGATTCAAAACATTCTCCATCTTCGGTATAAAACCGTGCATTTGAGCAGGTGTACACTTTAGTATTTTTACCACGTACCATCTTCTTTTCCATCATAATAAGGCCGTCATCACAATAAGGACATTTCCCAAGCATCACCACTCCTTTAGGAATCAAAATTAAATAAAACATAAATCTTAGCGTACTCTTTTAGCCCTAGTCAAACGATTTTAATCGTCGCGTAGCTAAGGCTATGCTCCTCATAAAATAGTGTGACTAGAACTAAAATAGCAATCCCTAAGATTTACATTTTATTCAATTCTGATTCCTTAGTCAGTAATTGTAACTTAGTTTAAAATATTATTTTGAATAATATGACAAAATGCCATATTATATAAACTACGAGGCTTGGACACAAGAAGAGATAAAAAAAGAAATACTTGCAACGATTTTTAATAGTTTCTGTAATACATTAGGGTGCAATAGTTAGTAAAGGGCACCTATACATAATAGTTACGATAAAATAGCCAAATTAGAAAGCAGGAAAAATAATGTATGAATTAAAATGGAATGATAGTTATTTAATAGGAAACAAAGAAGTAGATGCAGAACATAAACATCTCTTCGAAATTGCTCATAACGCACTAGTCGTAGTTGATCCGTCTAAACGTAAAGCCAAAGTTAAAGAGATGGTTCAAGAGCTCTATCTTTATACAAAGACACACTTTTCTCATGAAGAGACCTACATGAAATCCATAAAGTACCCCTATCTCAATGAGCATCATAAGATACATGAGCATGTTATCAAACTCATGAATGATTTTATTTTAAAATTGCCAAGTATGAGTATTGTAGAATTTGAAAGAGAACTGGCTTTTTTTGTACAGACACTTATTGTACAGCATATTGTCACTGAAGACAAAAAGATCACGATATGGTTAGATGAACATCAGAAAATGTCACAAG
>JAYEGP010000065.1:0-4861 GCA_034659135.1 Campylobacterota bacterium | reverse complement strand
GTACCCGAAGCGATAAATTCGTTAATCTCTTCTTCTGAGTAACCTAATGCTCTCCACATATCAACCATTAAAATACCGATAGTACCATCAACATTAAGAATTAAATTCTCTTTCTTAGATGTAGTAAGCGCTTCAACAGTTCTTGCATAGTCTAAAAGTGGCGTTGATGGGAAGTGCTCAGCTGCATAATCCATTAAACCTTTAACACGTAGGTCTGGGTTCTTAAGTGATTTAATACGATGACCGATACCTGGAATTGGAATTCCTTGCTTTTTCATGTGACCTAAAAACTCTTTCGGGTTAAGACCATTGTCATCAGCGTATTTAAAATGCTCAGCTGCACCATCAATAGCACCACCGAAACGTGGGCCAATAGTTAACAGACCCGTTACCAATGACTCAACAACTGATTTACCCGCACGAGCCGTTACTTTAGCATTGTGAGCACCAGAAACAGCAGGACCATGATCAGCAACCGTTTTCATTACTGTTTCAATAAAATCTGTAGCCCATTTTGGATACTGTTTTTTGAACCATAACAGTGATACAACATCACCGATACCTTTACCCGTATCTGGAGTAGCAACGGAAGAGATTGGGAAACCTGCATAAGTAGCTTCATCACCACGATCATCAGAGATAGTACAGATAAACTGCTTACTTCTTCTCGTAGTAGGAACGGTACTCATTTGTGGCTCTGGGATATCAGCAAGGTTTAATGATTCAAAAACCTCTTTAATCTTAGCTGGTAGGTCATTGAATGTAGCAGGCACATGGATACCCGCTTCAGCCATTGCTCTGTTTTTATACTCAGCTGTTTCAGACTCTGCATTTGCAGACGCACCTGCATGCCCAAACTGAACACCAGAATCATAATACTTAGCAATGGTACCAATACACCATGCAATAACTGGCTTAGTAATAGCACCAGATTTGATAGCTTCGATAACTTTGTACTCTTCAGTACCACCAACTTCACCGAGTAAAATCATATATTTTACATTTGGATTTTTTTCCATTCTTAACATATTGTCAATGAAAACGGAACCAACGAAACGGTCACCACCAATAGCAACACCCTCAGCAATACCATCAGCATTTAAAGAGATGATGTTAGAAAGTTCGTTAAAAAGACCACCTGAACGCGTCACAAGTCCACATGAACCGGCACGGTGTAGTTTAGATCTAACAATATTAGAGATAGTACCACCAATATTTGCTACTTTGAATGCACCCGGAGTGATCGCACCAACCGTTGCAGGGCCGATAACTACTACGTTTTTCTCACGAGCAGTCTGGTTCATTTTACGAGCAAGTCTCTCAGGAATACCCTCAGCAGTAATCATCATAGATGAGAATCCGCCAATCTCTAAAGCTTCCATTGTTACATCGTAAGCAGTTCTAAAAGATGCAAAGTTTAAAAGTACATCAGCTTGTGGCTGAGCAGCTTTTGCATCTGCAGTCGTTTTAAAAAGTGGAATCATCACTTCATCTGGACCATAGAAGAATTTTTCAAATTTGTTTCCTGAAGTTGGAGCTACGATAGCTGCAACTGATGGCTTTTCTCTTTGAATAGTGTAGTCATAGTCTAACATTCTTTGGATAGCAGTTTTATTGTTATTCCAAAAAATTGCTTGTGTATCTTTAGTATATAATCTTTCCATTATTTCTCCTTACTTCTCTTCTAGTGCCATACGTACGATATCAGTTACGTGTGTATCTGGTCCGTGTACATCTATCCAAAGACCTAGTCTCTCAGCTGCTTCAGCGATATCTTTAAGTCCTTTTTCGTAGTTTGGTCCACCACGACGAACATAAATTTTAAGACCTACTTCTTTCATTTTGTCAGCATATTGCTCAAATGCTTGAATAATACCTGTAAAAGTTTTTGCAACATCAGTAAAGTTAGCGATAGCCCCACCGATAATCATAATTTTTCCACGACCTTGAGCATCTTTCTCTCTCGTCATCAGATCAAGTAGTGTCTCAGCATAAAATCTAGTTTCACCTGTAGTTGGGCCACCAGAATACTCACCGTAGTTTGCTAAATCATCGATTCCAGCCATGTCTGCAATTGTATCAGCATACACAACTGAAGCACCACCACCAGCAACCATAGTCCAGATTCTAGCTTCAGGTTTTAGTAAAGTAAGTTTTAAAGAAGCACCCGTTTTTGCATCTGCCTCTTCAATAGCTTCAACTTCTGGAGACTTCGCTTCCATACCAAATGCAGTTGGGTAGTCAACATCACCCCACTCATCAACCATCATGAATCCAGCCGTATCATCAAGCTTAGCAACCATATCTAATAACTCAATTTTGTTACCTTGCATCACAAATGGATTGATTTCTAAGTATGCAAAATTCAACTCACGGTACGCTCTAAAGAAACCGATACAGAATTCAGCAAAGCTTGCTTTGTCTTTATCAGCTACATCAGCAGGTACATTTGCACGAATTTTTTCTGCAATCTCATCTTCTGTTGCAGTAATTGGGAATGCTACTTCAGTAACTTTTTCATCCCAACCCTCTTCAACTTCCATTCCACCTTCAGCTGACATATAGATAACATCATTATCACCAACACATGTGGCAGAAACATAATACTCTTCAGCTTGTTCATGTGGAGTAAATGGCTCAACAACGAAGTGAGTCAATCTATCAACACTTGGCTCACCAGTAGGAGTATCGCCATCAAACGAAAAATAAACTGATTGGTCAGATGAAGATTTTTCATCAATCCAGCTAGCAGCTTTAGCTAAAGAAACATCACCTGGTTTAGTATCTTTAAAAAGAACTAAATCATTTTTACCACGCTTACCAAATAACATATCTGGTTTAGCAACTAAAGTTTTTTCATTTAACCAAGATTTGGTTTTTGCAGCTTCAGTTAGTTCTGATCCGTCTTGAACCATTACAGTTTCGTATGCATAAGTAAAATCTGGAAAATATTTGTCCCAGTGCTTTGCTAAAATTGACTTAGCGTCATATTCTCGTATCGCTTTTTGAGCCATTGCAACCCCTTCATATTTAAAAGTTTAACTGTGATTATATCATGGAGTTTCTAGTGTATTTCTTGAAATAATATTGCGTATAATTAATTTTTCTCAATCGTGAACTTTAGTAACACTTGCCTGATAAAGAATTAAGTTTCTGTGAAATATCGTAACATTACTACTCGTATCAAAATCTGATTTAGGTAACAGTTTATAATTAGTGCAATATCCAATTCCATAATATTGTAATCGAAGTTGCATCTGCTTATCACTGCTATCAATACATGTAAGATTTAATTTATTTAATGCCTGGGCTAAATCTTCTGCTACATGTAAACGAAAAGCAAAGTGATCTTTTGGACTATTTAAAAGATAGTAAATCTCCTTATGAAGAAATACACTGATCACATTCAATAGTAGTAAAATAAATGCAATACTAAACATTAAGCGATATTTAGTACGGTGCATACGAAGACGTACCCGGTAGGAGTGAAAAAAGCTCTGCATAGCAAGAGGTAGTGTTAACATAAGAAAAGGTGCAAACATAGCAACATCGACTCTTTGTCTAAACGATAGTAAAAGAGAGAGAATAAAAGTTACTGTGCCGACATAAAAAAGAGAATCGCGTTCACCCACTAGAGTTCGACGGTACAAAACATAAAAGAGATATAAAAAAACGATAGGTGAAAAAATTATGGCATAAATACCCAATGTATCTAAAAACTGTCCCTCAGGAGCGCCACTGACATCAAAGCCATAAATCAATAATGTCAAAATAAAAAGAATGGTATTAGTAATAAAAAGTTTTCTATTTTGACTCTCATAAGCAAAAAGAGTAAGAGCTAAATATAAAAACATAAAACTTGGATGAATCACCATCAGTAAAGGTAATAGAAGGTAGGCCAATTTATAACAGCGCTGCTGCAAATAGATATATAGCATCGCGAAAAACAGAATAACTCCAGCATCATCAACCAACAAAGCCACACTGTTAATACCTGGCAAAAGCATGTATATACCTACCAACCATAAACGGTCACGTTCATATTTTATGTATGGTTTTGCTATGGCATATAGTAAGCCCACACTTAAAAGATGTAATATAATCATAGGAAGTCGAAGCGCGTGGTTATTTTGTCCAAAGATAGAAGTAGAGGCATTTATAAGATAGTGTATAGTACTAGTTTTTTGAAAATATATCTGAGCTTCATGATAACTAATAGAGAGATCAGGAATCGCAGAGATTAATAAAAGGGCATCAACTCCTAATAATAAAAAGAAGAAGATGCGAGGATTCATAGCTTTAAAAAATTATCTATAATTTCATGTCCAAATTCACTCATAATCGATTCGGGATGAAACTGAACTCCATAAATAGGTCGATTTTTAATCTGAAGTGCCATAATCTCGTGATCGTCACTACTATAAGCAGTCGGCACTATGGCTTCTGGGATATTCTCTTTTTCAACGATTAACGAGTGATACCGTGTTGCAGTAAAAATCTCAGGAAGCTTATTAAAAATAGCACATTCACCAACGCGCTCCATTGTAGACGTTTTCCCATGCATCATATGTGGTGCACGAACAACATTTGCACCAAAGACCTGAGCGATACTTTGATGGCCTAAACAGATACCAAGCAGAGGTTTTATCTCTTTAAAATATTCAATTACCTCTAAACTCACACCTGCATCATCAGGTGTGGCTGGACCAGGAGAGATGATAATTTTTTCTGGATCAAGTGCAACGATCTCATCTAATGTTAATTCATCATTTCGAATAATCTTAAGATCAGCGCCCAATTCCCGGCAGTACTGAACAATATTGTAAGTAAAACTGTCGTAGTTGTCTATCATTAAAATCAT
>JAYEGP010000064.1:2424-4887 GCA_034659135.1 Campylobacterota bacterium | reverse complement strand
CTTATTGCAAAATTTGCTTTTTTATTCAAGTTTTATTGTTATTAATAAAATATCATAGTAATATACATGATTATAATTTTTACTAAACGGGAGGAATTATGCAAGAGCTTAGCTTTGGTGAGAACGAACTGATCGTCTCAAAAACTGATACCAAAGGCAAAATTACTTATGGTAACGAGCTTTTTTTAAAACTCGCAGGCTATAAAGAGAGTGATATTTTAGGGGCACCACATAATATCGTACGTCATCCTGATATGCCAAAAATAATTTTTAAACTACTGTGGGACAAACTTCAAGCAGGTAGAGAGATCAATGCTTATGTTGTTAATCGTTCAAAAAATGGCGATTACTACTGGGTTATTGCCAATGTGACCCCCTCTTTTAATGCTTCAGGTAGCGTCGTTGGATACTATTCAGTGCGACGAAAACCGACAGCACATGCTTTGGAAGTCATTAAACCCCTCTATAAAAAAATGCTCAGTGCCGAGCAGAGTGGTGGTATGACAAAATCAGAAAAGATACTAAACGATCTCATAGAAAAAAATGGAGGCAATTATGAAAAATTCATCCTTTCTTTCTAGAGTACAGATCCTTGCAACGGTTTTTTTAGGAATTTTTTTCGTAGATTACCTTTTTCATTTTTTGACTCAAGGGTTTAGTATTGCAGACACTATCGTTCTTGTGATTTACACAGGTATGGCGTATCTCTTTTATGGACAGCTAAATGGCTTGAAAGGATGCATGACTAAATCCTCCAAAGTCCTAAGTGATGCTGTGAGTGGAAACTTCGAAAGTCGTGTTACCAATATACAAGATGGTGGAAGTGCCGGTCAGCTCTGTCACAGTGTTAATAATCTTCTTGATCAGATGGAGACCTTTATGCGTGAGATGCGTACCTCTGTTGATTATGCCAGTGCTCATGAATACTTTAGAACGTTTAATACCCAGGGTTTGAACTCTGCACTTGCTTTTGCTGGAGACAAAATCAATGTCAGCATCGATAATATGCAAAAAAACCATCACAATCAGTTACGTAGCGAACTCAACTCCAGTCTGGGTGCTGTCAATAAAAACAATGAACAACTCGCGACCTTACAAGTCAGCTTCCAAGGTAATACGGATCGCTTAGATGCAATTTCAACAGATGTAAGAGCATCGAAAGAGATGTCGATAATACGCGCTGATGAAGCGATGAGTGTTACCGATAAGCTCGAAGGCTTAAATGTTCTGATTGATCAAAGTGCCAATTCAACGGAACTCTTAGAGACTCGTTCTGCGGAGATTACCTCGATGGTGGATCTTATCAGTGATATTTCGGATCAGACAAACTTATTGGCCTTAAATGCTGCCATTGAGGCGGCGCGTGCCGGTGAGCATGGACGTGGATTTGCTGTTGTCGCCGATGAAGTTCGTAAACTTGCTGAAAATACTCAAAGAGCGACAGGTGAGATACGTGCTAATGTACAGGTCTTGCAACAAGAGAGTGTAGAAAATTCTGCCAATGCCCGACAGATGAAAGAAGTTGTAGAAGAGTTTACGAATTTGATGCATACTTTTGGAGAGAGTATGACTAGTTTACGCGACTCAACAGAACATATTGATAATGAAGTCATCAATATTCAAGATCGTATCTATATGAACTTGATTATGATCGATCATATCGTCTTTAAAACCAATGCTTATAGCTCTTTCTCATTAGGAAAAGAGATCGGTAACTTTGGTACACACAAAGAGTGTCGATTGGGGAAATGGTATCTTGGTGATGGAAAAGAGCGTTTTGGAAAAACAAAAAGTTTTGTGAAAATGGATGCTCCGCATGCTGTTGTTCATGATAATGTTCGAAAAGCGCTTGAATGTCTTCAGGATGAGGTGTCTTGTATTGAAAACTCAGAAGAGATATTAAATGATTTTAGAGCTATGGAGCAAGCAAGTTCAGAGCTCTTTGGTCTGGCTGAAGCGATGGTAGAAGAGAAGGCACAACTCTAAAGAATTGATTGTCGTCAATTATAATTTAAATAATTTGGTGTAATATCTCTTTATGCAAATTATTTTATACATTCATATTCTCTCAGCGACTGCATGGATTGGAGGCTCTCTGCTTCTCTTTGCACTCGGTATCTTTTTACGTGACAAGCAAGCTCAAGCGAATGTTTACAAACATCTCGGTCCGCTCTATGGCTATTTTGAGAGTGTCTGGTTAGTTTCACTTATAGCTACGGGAACTCTGCTCTATATGCATCACGGTTTTTCAGATGTTTTTGTCAATGCAATGGATTCAGATTTAGCGCAGACGATGATTCATAAGCTTTTGATGGTGGGATTTTTAACGTTTATTACGATTATTCATATGATTATCGCCTTTAAGACCCATACGAAGTCTCGTACAAAGCTTCAAAATATCATCTCTAGGGGGAGTTCTTTATTGATTTTTTTCTTGAATTTTATAATTCTTTGGCACGCTAC
>JAYEGP010000064.1:0-2324 GCA_034659135.1 Campylobacterota bacterium | reverse complement strand
CGATTATTCATATGATTATCGCCTTTAAGACCCATACGAAGTCTCGTACAAAGCTTCAAAATATCATCTCTAGGGGGAGTTCTTTATTGATTTTTTTCTTGAATTTTATAATTCTTTGGCACGCTACGCAGCTTCGTAGCATGCTCTGATCTCGTTACATGTAAGGGCTTACATGTAAGGTTTTACCAGACCTTCTCTTTACAGTTTTTAATCATATTGGTTTTAAAGACTTCAGCAGTACGCTCTTCGCTTTTATTTAAAAGTTGGCTTGAAATGAGTGTGACATATTTGTCTTTATAAAAACTGCAAAGTTCTTTGTTCCCTTCTGATGGCGTTGTTGCCAATAGTGTCGTTAATGTTAATAATGAAAGTAGTAAGTATTTCATGGTATCTCCTATTTTTGAATGAGGAATGATACTCAATGAGAAATGATATTAACTTTAAGTTATGATACTAATTATATTTTCAAATAATAAGTCTAAAATTTAAAATCGGTTGATTTTTTTTGGATAGAGTTAGAAAAAATAAAGGATTCTTTTGAAATTAAAGATGATCGTTGGCATAAGCCTTATACCTCTCTTCGTGGCACATGCCCAAGAGAGTGCTGCTGAGTTGTTTGAAGAAAAATGTGCTTCGTGCCATGTTAAAGTACGCCCTAGTGATATCTCTTCACTTATCGCTCCTCCTATTAAAGGGGTAATGCGTCATGTGAAGATGCGCTTTACATGTAAAGAAGATGCGGTGAAGTTTATCACTTCGTATGTGATGAAACCTGAAAAATCTCAAGCGGTATGTGAGCCAGATAAAATAAAACGATTTGGTCTGATGCCCTCGCAAAAAGGGAATCTCAGTGAAGAAGAGTTGACTAAAATTTCGGAGTGGCTATTTGATAACTTCCCTCGAAAAATGTCTAAAAAAGAGGGCTGTCTTGAGGAGTATGTTCCGAGTTATATGCCTCAAGAATCTACGAGTACACTTTTTTAGAGCAGAAAATCTCCTAACATCTTAAATGCCAAGAGGTATAAAATCATGCCCATCAATTTTTTGATTTGGGCTTGACTCAGTCGGTAGTGCATCATGAAGTTTCCTATATAACCTCCCAAAAGAGCCCCTCCCGCGACAAGAAAAAGAAGCATATAATCGATCTGAACAAAACTAGCGTAGGTGAAAAAGGAGCTAAAAGCAGAGAAAGGGACGACAAAACTGACAGTAGTCGCTACTTTTTTCGCCTCATAACCCATAAGGATAAGAAGAGGAATGAGAATATTACCACCTCCCACACCTAAGAGCCCTGCGAGATAGCCAATCACCATGCCAATGAGAAGAATCAAGAAAGTACTATGCGCTTTAATCAGAGACTTCTTTTTTCCAAAGACCATCATGCTTGCGCTGTAAAAGAGCATGATCATATAGAGCATCTTGACATACTCCTCATTGAAAAACTGGCTACTGTAGGCACCTAGAGGTGCAAATATAACCATCATAAGAGCTATCGGAAAGGCAAATTTGATATCAAGAGCATGACGTTTCATATTCATAACCGTTGATGTCAAGGTAGTAAAACCTCCTGCAAAAAGTCCTATCGCCTTGGCAAGGTTAAAAGAGAGCCCCATCATATTAAAGATAGGAATCAGGGCTACACCTGCCCCGGCACCGGCCATGGCAAAGAGAATGGATAGTAGGGTGGTTATGAGAAAATAGAGGAGATAGTTATCCACTATGGAATCTTTGGAGCTACTACCTCTTCGCCAAGCATGGCATAACTCTTACCAATACGTGCAACAGGCTCAAACTGCAAAGTCATTTTTTCGACATCGACAATACAGCGATCATCAACAAACTGATGCTTGATCTCAACAACAAGAGGAATCGTTTTAGAACCCTTGAGTTCAATCTCTTGGTGAAAGTCACAGAAAAATGCATTGGCACTGCCACTGACCATAGGCGGAAAGCCTTCAATAAGCGCTGTCGTTTCTATATCAAAATGTTTGGCTTCACTGATGGCTGAATCGAGCTCTTTGGAACTCAGGTGCATCGCTTCAAGTTGAGGCCTCTCCACCATACAGATCGTACACTTGCCATCTTCACGTAAATTTCTAAGGGTATCTTTAGGCGAACCGTCTTTTTTATGTCCTATTGAGATTAAAAGGGTCGCAGGACTTGAAGAGAGTCCAATAAAGTAACTAAAAGGGGCAATATTGACAACACCCCTATTTTCAGTGACAACCCATGCAATAGGACGGGGAATAATACTTTGTGCCATAAGCTGATAGTTCTCAGTAGTTTTGGTATCACGGTAATCAAATAACATAAACGCTCCTTAG
>JAYEGP010000063.1:7503-21346 GCA_034659135.1 Campylobacterota bacterium | reverse complement strand
TATATTAGACTTGTTACGAGATGTGTATAAGTAAATATTGCTATAATACACAATTATCTTACT
The DNA here is from genome assembly GCA_034659135.1 of Campylobacterota bacterium. GTDB lineage: Bacteria > Campylobacterota > Campylobacteria > Campylobacterales > Sulfurimonadaceae > S010-53. The sequence continues at coordinate 21,283 of JAYEGP010000063.1, read as the reverse complement.
AGGGAATTCCATGTCTAAAAAAGACCGTATTCACAAAACACCTGCCCGTCTTGATTTTCTACAAAGTCTAACCGGTATTATTCTCGCACTTTTCATTTCAGGTCATATTCTTTTCGAGTCTAGCATACTCATCTCTCATGATGCTATGTATACAATGACACAGTTCTTTGAGGGCTATTATTTCTTTGGAGAAAAACATCCCATTATCATCTCCATTCTAGCTACAGCAATTTTATTAATTATTATTGTACATGCTGTTATTGCCTTACGAAAATTTCCCTCTAATTACTATCAGTACAAAACAATAAAAGCACATATGAATCGTATGAACCACCATGACACTTCTCTATGGGCGATACAAGTCATTACCGGTTTTGCTATGTTTTTCTTAGCCTCAATACATCTCTATACGATGATTACCCTACCCGATCAAATTGGTCCCTATGCCTCATCAGATAGAATTGCTACGGGAATGATGTGGCCACTCTATCTTTTATTGCTTTTTGCCGTTGTCATTCATGCAGGGATTGGTGTTTATCGACTTATCTTAAAATGGGGGCTCTTTGAAGCCGATCAGCAAAAATACATGAAGCAGCGTCGTGCACTATTACGTATGATCATGTACTTTGTAGTCACTTTATATCTAACAGTAGGTATTTTCTCATTAGCTCGTTACATGCAGATAGGATATGAGCATGACTATGAAGTGGGTGAACGCTATCATCCATCAGGAGTTTCAAAATGAAGATAACCTATACAGATGTTTTGATTATTGGTGGTGGACTCGCTGGACTTAGAACAGCTACAGGTGTTAAGGAGAGAGGTTTAGACGTTATTTTACTGACACTGGTACCGCCAAAGCGTTCTCATTCTGCGGCTGCACAAGGTGGAATGCAAGCGAGTTTGGCAAACTCAACGATGGGTGAAGGTGATAATGAAGACGTTCACTTTGAAGATACCATCAAAGGTAGTGACTGGGGAGCTGACCAAGAAGTTGTACGTATGTTTGTCAATACTGCACCCAAAGCTATACGAGAACTCGCAGCATGGGGCGTACCTTGGAACCGTGTCAAAAGAGGAAATCGTAAAGCAATCATCAATGCCCAAAGTGTCACTATTACAGAAAAAGATGAGGCCCATGGTCTCATTACAGCGCGTGATTTTGGTGGAACAAAAAAATGGCGTACCTGCTATACCTCTGATGGCACTGGCCACAGTATGCTTTATGCTATGGACAATAAAGCGCATGAAGATAAGATCGAGATCCGTGAACGTCATGAAGCGGTTGCTCTGATTCATGAAAACAGTCGCTGTTATGGAGCGATCTCACGTAATCTCATGAGCGGTGAACTTCACGCCTACATTGCCAAAGCGACAACCATTGCAACAGGTGGTTATGGAAGGCTGTATAGCGTGACGACAAACGCGACAATCTGCCAAGGTATTGGTCAAGCATTAGCACTTGAAAGCGGGGTAGCAACACTAGGAAATATGGAGGCCATCCAGTTCCATCCTACCGCCATTGTTCCTGTTGGCATTTTAACAACAGAAGGATGCCGTGGTGACGGTGGTCTACTTCGTGATGTTGATGGTTATCGCTTCATGCCCGATTATGAACCCGAGAAAAAAGAGCTCGCCTCTCGTGATGTTGTCTCACGTCGTATGACGGAACATATACGTAAAGGCAAAGGGGTTAAATCACGCTACGGGGATCACCTTTGGCTAGATATCACCATTTTAGGTCGTGATCATATAGAAAAAAATCTGCGTGAGGTCAAAGAGATCTGTGAAAGTTTTTTAGGCATTGATCCTGCAGTCGACTGGATTCCTGTTCGTCCGACACAACACTACTCTATGGGTGGAATACGTACAAAATATACAGGAGAATCTCAAACACTCAAAGGGCTTTACTCCTGTGGTGAAGCGGCCTGCTGGGATATGCATGGATTTAATCGCTTAGGTGGGAATTCTGTTAGTGAAACGGTTGTGTCAGGTATGCTAGTTGCTGAATATATCGCAGATTTTTGTGAAAGTGATGCGAGTCATATTGATATTTCTACCAAAACTATTGAGACCTTCTTTAAACGTGAACAGAACAAGCTCAATGTCCTTATCCACAGTGATGGTGGTGAAGATGCGTTTGTGCTTAGAGAAGCGATGGAAAAAATAATGATGGATAAGGTGGGTATTTTTAGAAATGGTACTGATCTTAAAGATGCGGTCAAGGAGCTAGAAGAACTTCTTGTACGTAGTCGAAATATTACCGTGCACCGATCAAAATCATTAGCAGCCAACCCTGCTCTTGTCAATGCATACCGCACACAAAAAATGATAAAAGTTGCTCTTAGCGTTGCTTATGGTGCTCTGCTTCGAACTGAAAGCCGTGGAGCACATGCTCGTGAAGATTACCCTGAACGTAATGATGAAAAATGGCTTAAACGTACCATTACATCATGGAAAGATGAAAACCAGACCCTTCCTGATGTAGAGTATGAGGAGATTAATATCTCTAAGATGGAGCTTCCTCCAGGATTTAGAGGCTATGGAAAAAACCTCAATATTGCCCATCCTCAAAGTGAAATACGTCAAAATCAAGTTGATGAAATTAAATTAGGAAACTTTGATCGTTTCGAAACACAAGAAGCACTCATGCCATTTCGAAACAAACTCCCTAAAAAATACCAAGGACGAAATGAACGTTTTAATGAAAGGTTTCAAAAATGAGTGACGGTAGAACACTAAAAATATCCATATTACGCTACGATCCCCATATTAAAGAGTGTAAACCTCATATGGAAACCTACGAAATACGTGAAGCACCAGGTATGACCTTATATATCGTCCTTAATGATATCCGAAAGCATATGGACAATTCACTAAAATTTGATTTTGTCTGCCGCGCAGGAATCTGTGGAAGTTGCTCGATGCTCATCAATGGTAGACCTGGGTTAGCTTGTCGTACCCTGACCTCAAAGATGGATGCAGAGATCACCTTAGCACCCCTTCCGAGCTTTGAACTTATTGGAGACCTCTCCGTGTACACTGGAAATTGGATGCGTGGACTTAATGAACGTCTTGAGACATGGATTCATACAGAAAAAGATGTCAATTTTGATCATCTTGAAGAGAAGATGGAACCCTCCCTTGCTGAAGAGATTTATGAGCTAGATCGCTGCATTGAGTGTGGATGCTGTGTTGCTGGATGTGGAACGATGCAGATGAATGATAATTTTCTAGCAGCAGTCGGTCTCAATAAGATTGCGCGTTATCAACTCGATCCGAGAGATAAACGTAGCGATGAAGAGTATTATGAACTCGTAGGTGATGAAGATGGTGTATTTGGCTGTATGACACTTTTAGGCTGTGAAGATGTCTGTCCTAAAGAGCTACCTCTTCAATCAAAAATTGCATATCTTCGTCGTCAAATGGTAAAAATTGGGAAATAATAGCATGGATAATGAACATTTGATGAAATATCTATTATTTCAATAGTCTGTAAATCTATCCTATTATAATTATTAAACTTATACAAAAGGAGATAATGTGTTAAATTTTAGATCTTTTTTCCAGCTTTTAAAAGAGTCCTTTCGAGACCTTCTTCCGATTATTCTCGTCATTCTCTTTTTTCAGTTGGCAATTATTCAAACCGTGCCTGAAAATTGGCTCTCTACGGCGATTGGTCTTGCCATTGTTGGCGTCGGTCTTGCGGTATTTTTACTTGGTCTTGAAGTGGGTATTTTTCCTGTTGGAGAGAAACTCGCCTCAGATTTTGCCCATAAAGGCTCCACCTTTTGGATACTACTTTTTGGTTTTTTAATCGGTTTTGGTACCACAATCGCTGAACCTGCACTTTATGTTATTGCCGTTAAAGCAGCAGGTATTAGTAGTGGTAGAATCGATGCTGATATCTTACGGCTTGTTGTTGCACTCTCTGTAGGCTTTGCTATTTTACTTGGGGTTTGGCGCATTATCAAAGGCCATCCTATCCATTATTATATTATTACGGGCTATATCTTAGTTGTGAGTACCACTGCATTTGCTCCTAAAGAGATAGTTGGTCTTGCCTATGACCTTGGTGGCGTTACCACTTCAACGGTTACCGTACCATTGGTAGCGGCTTTAGGTATCGGTCTGGCATCAACAATCAAAGGACGAAACCCTGTTCTTGATGGTTTTGGACTTATCGCTTTTGCCTCACTGACTCCTATGATCTTTGTCCAGGTCTATGGTATTGCAGTCTATCAGCTTGTTGAAGCAAGTGTGAGTGCGGCACCTGTTATAGAAAAAGTCAACGAAGCGGTCAGTGTTATTCCAGATATGACATTTGTCAGTCTTATTATGGGTCTATTAAATGTCATCAAAGATGTGGTACCTATTCTCGCAATCATCTTCTTTTTTCAATATGTTGTCATTAAAAAACCCATTAAAGATCTTAAAACGGTACTGATTGGGTTTGCTTTAGTTATTTTAGGTCTTGATGCCTTTATTGTCGGTCTTGAGATGGGTCTCTTCTCTCTAGGTGAGACAATGGCCTATCAACTTACTCAAGGCAGTAGTGCTGTTATTATTTATGTATTTGCTTTTGCCATCGGCTTCTCTACAACGATGGCAGAACCTGCACTTTCAGCCATTGCGAGAAAAGCTAAAGAGATCAGTGATGGAAAGATCAATGATTTTGTATTGCGTATCTTTGTCGCCTTTGGCGTGGCTATCGGTATCGCTTTAGGTGCATTTAGAATTGTTGATGGTGGACATATTGTCTATTATATTATTGTGGGATACGCCTTTGTAATTGTACTGACATTTATCGCCCCTAAATATATTATCCCTATCGCTTACGATAGTGGTGGAGTCACCACGTCAACCGTAACCGTTCCTTTGGTTGCAGCCCTAGGATTAGGTTTAGCAACCAACATACCAGGACGTGATCCTCTCATCGATGGTTTTGGTCTCATTGCCTTTGCTTCACTCTTTCCAATGATTACGGTCATGCTTTATGGGGTTATCACGAATAGACTTGGTGTCAAAGGCGAGCATGAGAAAGAGGAAGAGCACATTGCAGAACTTCGTCATGCCATCGAAGATGCTAACAATATGGGTCTCACAACCGTCAATGTAGCCGATACCGATCAGCGACACTCTTATGAAGAGCGTTACTCTTCAGTGCATATTATTGTGCCGCATAATAAAAAAGACAAAGCACTTATGGCAGCTAAAGAGGCGGGAGCGACCGGTGTTACTATTATGGATGCCCATGGAATGGGTCTTGAAGAGATGGATAATTTCTACAATAGACTCGAAGCTGATAATACAGATGCGAACCTCATGTTTATCATTCCAACCCTTAAAGTAGATCAGGTCATCCATGAGGTGATGCATGATCTTGATATTATCGGTGAAGGTTCAGGTATCGCCTACTCCTACCCGATAACACACCTCAAAGGTATCTCCGTGCGACGTGAGCACTTAACACTCAACGAGCGTATGATTTAACTATTTCGATTTTGGCCGAAAGGCCTTAATCACTTCCTCATCACACTCCAGATACGGCCCTTCAATCAGATCAATACAGTACGGAACTGCTGGAAACACCGCATCGAGACATTCACGAATAGATTTAGGTTTACCCGGAAGATTAATGATCAAAGATTGTCCACGTATTCCCGCTGTCTGGCGCGAAAGAATAGCCGTAGGAACATACTGTAAACTCACCTGTCGCATTAACTCACCAAAGCCTGGCATCATCTTCTCACAGACATTCTCAGTCGCTTCAGGCGTTACATCTCTAAGCGCTGGACCCGTTCCTCCCGTTGTAACCACCAAACAGCATGACTCATCATCACACAGTTCAATCATCGCTTGTTCAATCGTATCTTGATTATCAGGAATGCAGCGATACACGATCTCAAACTCACTCTTAAGGTACTCTTTCATGGTGTCTTGAATCGCCACACCTGAGATATCTTCATAAATACCAGCACTAGCACGGTCTGATGCAGTGATAACACCGATTTTAATTTTATTCATATTTACTCCTGTAGTAGAAAATGATTGGCATTCTTAATGTAGTACGTTGTAGCAAAAGCCAAAAAGAAAGCCTTTGTGGCATCAGCATCAATGACAGCATCTTTCTCACCCAAATAGACTTCAATTTTAATGCCTCTACTAACAATCTCTTTGAGCATATCAACAGGCCATTCAAAATAGAGCAACTCTTGGAGTTCATCTGCATTACTCTTTACATGTAAGGTCTCTCTACACTCATGTGGCGCAAAGCAACTCTGCATAAAACCCTGTAGATAGGCTTTACTGTTTCGCTTATAGCCCATCATCTGAAGGCGCTTAAACTTCTCAGGTTTACTCTGAAAAAAAGCAGGTGAGAAAAGCTGTAAGGTATCAATGCGTGTTTTACTTTGGCTTACATGTAAAAGTGCTTTTATGGCGCCATAGCTAAAACCTGAAACGCAATACTCGCTATTTTTTAGATAGGATTCAAAAAAAGCAGCGTCTTCACGCAGAGAAAATCCACTATAAAACGTCACTGATCGTCTTTTTAATTAGATCTTTTGAAATACTCTCATACTCCATTAATATGTTCTCTATTCGTTCTAATAATTCTTCTTTACCATGAAGAAGTTTTTTTGTTTCTGAGAACAAAGTATCAAGCATAACAGCTTTTTCTGACATATCAGGCATCAAAGATGCTCCCATAGCGTAGGTATCAATCATCTCAGTTACTAACTCTCTCGCATGAGCAATATCTGAAGCAGCATTGGTCGCATGTTCGTTAAAAGCCAGATCACTCGCCGCCATACCGGCTAGATGCATCTGAATACGTGCGACGATCTCATGCTGTAAAAGTGGTTGTGAAATCGGAGGTTGAATGGCGTCACTAGTGAGAGAGACCTTCTCAAACGGCATATCAAACCATGTTGCGACTAAAGCTTTTCCGGCCTGATAACGGGCACGATATCGCTTCTGTTCTTGATTTAAAAGAGGAATACGACGTTTTCCAAACATCACTTTCTCTTTGACTGCAATGAAATGATCCATACTTACATGTAAGTCATTTTGACGCAAAGAGAGTAGTGCCGCTTCATTTACAAAAGCGGCTAAAGCGGCGCCACTAAAACCAGTACTCATTATGCCAACATCTTCAAGACTAACATTATGAGGAATATGTTTAAGATATTTTCCAACAATAGCTTCACGCTCTTTTGGTGTTGGCAGTTCCACAAAAATACGACGATCAAAACGTCCTGCCCGTAAAAGAGCATTGTCCATGACTTCAATGTTATTTGTCGCCGCAACCACGACAACCCCACTACTCTCTTCAAAGCCGTCCATCTCAGTAAGAAGCTGATTGAGTGTCGCTTCTCGTTCATCATTTCGAGTACCGTCACGTTTTTTACCCACAGCATCGATCTCATCAATGAAAATAATGGATGGTGCACTTTTTTTAGCAGCATTAAAAAGCTCATGTACTCGCTTAGCACCCATACCGACATAGATCTGAACAAAAGATGCACCACTTTGATAAAAGAAAGGCACTTCAGCTTCAGCCGCGACCGCTTTTGCAATCATAGTCTTACCTACCCCCGGAGGACCTACAAGTAAGACACCACGAGGCATCCGCGCTCCAAAACTGTAATAGCGTTTTGGATTTTTTAGAAAATCAATGATCTCTTCAAGCTCTTCTTTGACTTCACTCACACCACCAATATCAGAGAAGGTAACATTCGAATGTGAAGGCCTTATCGTCTCTAAGGGTTCTTCGTCATGAGAGGCTAGAGTCTGTTTTGAAGTTTGGATTTCAGGGCTTAAACGCTTTTGCCACCATCGATACAGTAGACTTCCTAAACCTAAAAATAGAACCAAAAGAAGTAAGATAATAATGATCTGGGAACTGTGAGAGACTTCAACTTTGACATTTCGAAGCATCTCCGGTGTTATTTGAGAATGTGGTATTTTATAGACCTTGCCTTCATTACTGTAAAAATAGATAGAATCATTCGCTTCAACAGCCTTTTCAACCATCTTAGATGCTATAAGCGTACGTGTATCTTGAAGAGAAATAGATTCAGAGTTATCTCTAAGAATTGCAAAAAGAATCAAGGCAACGACAATAAAAGCTGAGAGATACAGTATAAAACGATTTTTTTTAGAGCTGAGCATAATTATGACCTTCTAAAACTTGATAACCTTCAATACTCTTCCACTCACCACGTAGATCTTCATCAGCTTTTATAATGATCTTATTATAAAACTGATCATATCCGTGATAGTGACCCTCTTTTTCACTCTCTATTAAGACATCAAGTGGCCCACTTATAGCTTGACGAAATTTCAAGTTATTACTCTCAACTAGGCCATGGAGTTCTTGCATCCGCTCTTTTGAGACGGCTCCACTAATTTCGGGTTTCATCGTAGCTGATGGGGTACCATCACGCTTAGAATAGGTAAATGCATGCAGATGCGTTAGCGCAATAGAAGAGAGATTATCCATCGCCTCACGCCATAATGCATCAGTCTCACCGGGATGACCCACAATGAAATCAGTTCCTAAGGCAAAACCGCGTTCACTAAATTCATTGAAAAGTGCCACATCACTCTCAAACTTATTGCGTCGATTCATGATTTTGAGCATCTCTCTAGAGGTATGCTGTAGCGCGATATGAAGATGACGCTCCAACCAAGGCTCTTGGACAATCTCCATAAATTCATCATTGATCTGAATGGGTTCTAATGAGCCCAAACGAATGCGTCGTACACCACGAATATGGCTCATCTTTTTCATTAATGAGGCGATAGAGCTCTGGGTTCCTTGTCCATAGCTTCCGACATTAGTACCGGTTAAGATAAACTCACCAAAACCATTTGCTGCAAGAATACGAACCTGTTCTAAAATCTGTGCTTCATCTAAAGAGCGTGAATCCCCCCGAACAGAGGGGATAATGCAGTAGCTACAACGAAAGCTACACCCCTCTTGAACCTTAATAAATGCCCTACTTTTACCTACAAACTCCGTAACAATCGCATCATCAACAAAATTAAGATCACCAAGCTCATAAAAACGTTGCCCATTTTTTAAAAGTGTGTTGATCTTACTTTTTTCACTCTGTCCAAAAACACCAAAAACACGTTCACTCTCATATAAGGATTCACCTTTAGTATGCGCGCCACAACCTGTTAAATAGATACGTGCTTTAGATTTTTTTTCAATCTGAGAGATGTAACTGCGCACCGATGAATCGGCACCATTAGTGACGGTGCATGAGTTTAAAATAATGACATCTGCACTGTTCTCATCTTGGGTTATCTCATAATCTTTGAGACCGCTCATCATCACCTGAGAATCAAACACATTCGTACGACAACCAAAGGTCTTAAAATAGACTTTAGGCTTCATCATTACTCACCATTTTCAAGTGAAGCGGAGAGATTAGCTGCCTTACGACGCTCATTAGTAATATGTAACTGCTGCGTAGGAAAGGCTATGGTAATATCATCTTCTTTATTGTAGGCATCTATGATCTCTCCTGAAATAGCACTTCGAAGTGTCAAGGTAGCATAAGCATTTGTTAGATACCAACTGCTTACACGCATACCGTTTTCCTCAATAAAGTTAAAGATACGTGGTTCAACATTTGAGTTTTTAAGATTATAACGGCTTCGAAGCTTATTCAACTGCTTACGGGTGATATCCGTATAACCTTTAGCATATTTACGAGTAATCTCTTTAGCAATATGCATCGCTTTTTTATGATTTGAATCAAAAGTAATCGTAATATCAATACCATCCCAAACCGTTTTAAGCGAGTGATGCGAATAGTTCGCAATCAAAGATGTAAAGATGTAGTTATTAGGTACAAATACAATACGACCAGCACGACGATTATCCATGTATGATGTCAAGGTCACATCTTCTAAAAGCGTAATACGCAAGAGTGAGACATCCATAACATCGCCCACATAGATCATTCCATCTTTCTCTACACGAATACGATCACCTACATGAATGGAGCCACCAAAAACAATGACCAACCAACCTAAGATACTCATAAACCAGTCTTTCATGGCAATCGCAATACCCGCAGATGCAAACCCCAAAACGGTGACAAGGTAACCGACTTTATCCATATAAGAGAAAAATACAATTAAGATAATGAGCGAAATATTAATAAAAGTAATGATCTTATTGGCCATATAGAAGCGTTCGTTATCTGTGATGTATTTTTTAATAATATATTTAACAATTAAGAAAATTACAAATAAGATTAAAATCGTTACGCCCAGATTAAAGAGCTTAACTATCTGCTCTTTGTTCTCTTTAACAACACGAAGTTCCACTTCATCAATACGTTTTTGATATACTTCAACCGTAGTATTTAAAGTCTCTAATGCATTTTCAAATTTATGTAATTTTTTAGCGGATGCAACAATTTGCTCTTCATAGCGGGTGCTGTTTTCATCAAGTTTTTGAAGTTCTACTAAGGTTCTCTTCTTTTCTCGTAAGCTCAAAACGAGTTGACGTAACTCATTACCTCGAGTGATATACTCTTCAAATGAGCTATCAAGCTGTTTATTAAAAGAGATTCCCGTAAAAATATCAAAAGGATTTGTAATTTCTGGAATAGACCCAATTTCATCTGGCTTTAAGAGTGATGCAAAAGGAGCTTCACTATGATCTTTAAAAAGGCTCAACTGATCTTTAAGACGTAGCTCTTTACTCATCACTAAATCAAGTTCTTCTTTATCTTCAGCACTCTTTCCATATTTTGACAACTCTTCGATCATTTTTTGTGTCTCTTGAAGTGCTGAACGTACATCCACAAATTTTAGATACGAGCTGTAGCTGTTAAGCCATATACTCTCTCTGGAGAGCTCTTTATCACTACGATTAAGATCAATCTGCAAACGTCGTATTTTTTCATTTTTTATCGCTTCGAGCTTGGCAAGACGTTCTGTTTCGATGCGCTGTTGCTCTAATAGCTGAAGCTCTTCTATACTCGTGGTATTGGTATCTACAGCTTCAGCCCCCAACGACAGTACAAAAACTAAGCTTAGTAGAAAAAATCTCATTCTATGATTCCTGATACGTTTTTAAAACATTTTTTATAAGATTAGCGTCAATATCATTACGCATAACGACACCACCAAGATGTTCAGGAATGATAAAAGTAATAGCGCTATCACTGCTCTTTTTATCAAGATAAAAGGTGTCATAAAATTTTTCGACATCAACAATGTCATAAGAAGTTGGAAGATCATAGCCTTGTAAAAGTTCTTTAATGCGATGGGCTTCGTCTTGACTCATAAGGCCTAGCTCACAAGCAAGATCATTTGCCATCACCATACCAATGGCCACACTCTCTCCATGAAGATACTTGCTGTATTTTGTCTCATTTTCAATAACATGCCCAAAAGTATGACCATAATTCAGAGCCGCACGCAGTCCACGCTCTTTCTCATCTTGAGCAACAACCCACGCTTTTGTCTTTACCGCTTTTTCAATTGCTGTTTTAAGATTATTGCTATCATTAAGATCATTATTCTCTAACCACTCAAAATAATCTTTATCAAAAGTCACTGCCATTTTCACAATTTCAGCGACTCCTGCTGCAAACTCACGCTTAGGTAAGCTTGTTAAAAAATGCGGATCAATATAAACAGCTTGAGGCTGATGAAAAGCACCAATAAGGTTTTTACCAAAACGGTTATTAATACCTGTTTTACCTCCAACACTGGCATCAACCTGAGACAAGAGAGTTGTAGGTACTTGAATAAAATCAATACCACGCTGGTAAATACTCGCTGCAAAGCCTGTCATATCTCCTATGACACCTCCACCAAAGGCAATGAGCATCGAGTTACGATTAAACCGGTGGTCAAAAAGACGTTCTAATATAGTATTCAAACTCTCCATATTTTTATACGATTCACCATCTGGCACCGTAATAATATAGACCTCAGGAGCCTCGATTTTATCGAGCAGATACGACAAATGCAGACCCGCAACTTTAGGATTGGTCACAATAGCAACTTTAGTATCTACATTGATTTTTTCTAAGGCATCTATGCGAATTGGATAGGAGTTGTCAACTTCGTGTTTTAGGGAAATATCTACAGTCATTTTAAGTATCTTTTGAGTTTTTTATTAAGGTCTATAATACTTACTTTTGACTTAAAAAAGTGTGAATATCCTTAGATACGCACCGGAATAAATATCTGATGGTAACTATATAAACGCTCATAGAGACGTTCACTGTCCGTTGAAGCCCATGAAAAGAGATCTGATTCAACAATACGTTCAGTAAAAGGAAGACATTGTAAAAAATTGTCTCTTTGATTAAGTTCACGAATAGGGTTATCCGTAAGTTCAGTAATTTTAATACTTTTCGAAAAGATAGAAGAGAGACTACGATAATGCTCAATAACTTGCTCTTTTTCACTCTGATTTTCATTAAGGTAGTTAATAAGCTCCATGTTATAGCCCATCTGTTCCGTGATATCAAAAATAGCTGTTGAAACTTTCTCAAAATCTCGATTATCTGTCAAAAGCAAAACACTATCTTTGAGATCTTTTAAAGATCGCATCGAGAGCTTTAAAACAGGAACATTACACTCATATAAGATAGATCGGATATGCTCACTGCTAAACATTTTTTGTGACACAATGACCAGACCAACATGATACTTTTTAATATCATCTAATATGACTTCATATTCGGGACGTTCGTTATAGCAGATATCAATATCGATCGTATCGCTTCGATATTTTTTTATCTCACGTAATATCTTGATATTACCTGGATTCACAACTTTTATAATCATTGAATACGAGGCAAAATGTTCATTTAAATATGCCGCTTGCTCTAACATCTTAACAATATGATCTTCTCTGTCTTTAAGCATATCGATATAAAAATAGATATTACTTCCAAAAGGAGCTGGAAACTGACCAAGTTCACGTTTGATGGTTCGATAAACAGATTTCAATACCGCAGGATCACCTACCAATAAAAGGAGATCATTGGGATGAATCATCGTCTTAGATGTCGGGAGCTTCAACTCATTATTGCGATAAATAGCAACAATGCGCCACCCCTTTTGCTCAATCACTCCAATATGTCTATAAACAAAGGTACTAGCAAAAGGTACAAGTACCTCCATAATCTCACCCTCACCTTTGCCAACATTTTGAGCAATAACGGGCACATTAGGTAAAAAGTCAATCATACGTGATGCTAAGAGTTCATTCGAGTTAATAAAGTGTGTACTAGGGTCATCATTATCGCAGTTATGTTGATCAAGCACAATAATACGAAGTGATTTTTTAAAGGTACGAATATTTTTAATCGTATATTCTATATCCATCTTGCTCTGCATCGTAATGATGACCTGAACAAAATCCATTTTTAAGAGATTGATAATTTTATGCAAGCTTGTCGGATCGAAAGTAAAAAATTTAAATCGCCCAGGACTAGCATTAGCATGCTCTCTCTCTTTAGGCTCAATGATATAGTAGATATTTTCACTGGTATAAGTATCAACGACACGGTCAATAAAGTGTGCTCCAATAACACCATTACCAATAATTAATATTTTTTTCATAATGTCCGTTTACATGTAAAATTTCGTATGATTGTAGCATCTTTCATTAAAATTACTCAAAGTCCATTTTAAGCATTATAACAATTTTGCTAAAATACTAAAAAAATATAAAGACACTTAATGCAATTTTCCCTCGAAGCCACTAGTGGCAAAGCCCGTGCTTGTA
>JAYEGP010000063.1:0-7403 GCA_034659135.1 Campylobacterota bacterium | reverse complement strand
ACCGATAAAGCCTTTCGTACCAAGTCCGCTACGGAACTTTGTGCACTTGATTATGACGGTTTTGCTATAGGTGGGCTCTCAGTTGGAGAAGCCAATCAAGATATGTACGATACGGTAGAGCATACGGTTCAATATATGCCTACTGACAAACCACGATACCTTATGGGCGTAGGCACACCTGAAGACCTCATAGAAAATATCGATCGCGGTGTCGATATGTTTGACTGTGTCATGCCCACTCGAAATGCCCGAAACGGTACCCTTTTCACCTCATTTGGAAGAATTAATATCCGAGGAGCTAAATTCAAACTCGACAATCAAGCCATTGATCCTGAATGTGAGTGTCTTACATGTAAGACCTATACACGTGCTTATATGCATCATCTGCTTCGTGCCAAAGAGCTTAGCTTTTTTCGTCTGGCTTCCATTCATAATCTTCACTATTATCTTAAGCTTATGACACAGGCACGACAAGCAATACTAAATGATCGTTACAGTGAATTTAAAAAGGAATTTTATGCTAAAAGAGACTGATTCTTAAGCATTTTGTAGTTATTATTGATTTAAATTAAAAAAGGTATTTATTGAAAAATCGAAGTAACTTTTTTTTACTTTTAGTGTTTATACTACTTTCATTATCTATTGTCTATTTAGGAAACAGCTATAAAAATGCTAAGATAAAAAACTATATTTATAAACAGTACACGACGCTCTCAAAATCAATGAACAATGAAGTCAGTACACTCATTCAAGAGAAACAAAATGCGACCTTAAGCCTTGCTATCTCTTTTGCACAAAATAATCGACTCAATGATCTCCTTCGAAACAATAAAGATTCTCTCTCCTTGCTAAAAACATTCTCTGCAACGCTCCGACAAGAGACAGACTTTAAAAATGTCTGGCTTCAATTGGTCGATAAAGATGGAATCTCTCGTGCACGAAGTTGGTCATCAAAGTATGGTGACAACCTTGCTTTGATTCGAGAAGATATACGTTCTATGATCAATAAACCTGAAGTGAAATCGACCATCAGTGTCGGAATATTTGACATGTCATTTAAAGCCATGGTTCCTATTTTTGATCAAAATTCACACTATATCGGTTTCATAGAAGTCATTACACACTTTAACTCTATTGCCAAGAAAATCAAGGCAAAACAGTTCGAACCTGTCATTCTTGTTGATAAAAAATACACAAAACAGATCAAGCACCCTTTTACAAAAATATTTGCAGATGACTATTATGTTGCAAATCAAAATGCCAATAGACAGCTAGTCTCTTATATTGCTAAAAGAGGAGTAGAATCTTTTATCTCTACGAATCACAACTATATTATTGACTCTGAGAAAAATGCACTTGTTATCAACTACACCCTCTTTAATATTTTAAAAGAGCCCATGGCAAACTTTTTAATGTTCAAACCTCTTGAAAGTATAAATTTTGAATCTGTTGAGAGCATGAAATCAACAATCAATCTTTTTATGCTTCTTGCTATCTTAGTTATTGGATTTCTTTTTTATCTACTTAGTAATAAAGAGGGTATCCATATGGATACTAACACAAAGCGTAGTGTCATCTTATTTTCATTTTTCTTTTCTCTTATTTCTTTGATTTATTTTCTTATACTGCAGTGGAATTTTGAAGAGAAAAGAGAAGCCTTTCTTAATGAGTATAATAAAAATATAGGCAAAGATTATCAGATCATTCATAAAAAATTCACCACTCTTGCAGATGTAATGTTTCAATCTAGTATCAACAAACCTGAAGTATTAAGCTTGGTCGCAAAAGCGTACGATACCAATAGCACTAAAGCAATAGCAAGAGACAAACTCTATAAAACACTCATTGAAGATTATGAATATTTTAAACATCATGATCTCCGACAGCTTCATTTTCATCTTAAAAATAATGAAAGTTTTTTACGTTTTCACCGTCCTGAAAAATATGGTGATAACCTTACAGATATACGAAGTACTGTAGAGTGGGTCAATACAAACCATAGCAGAATGGATGGCTTTGAAGAGGGTCGAATTTACAACGGTTTTCGCTATGTCTTTCCCCTAGTACAGTTAAAGTCTCATGGGAAAAAAGAGCATCTTGGTAGTGTAGAAACCTCTTTTAGCGCCTATGCTATCGCCAAGGAATACGCAGTTTCACACAATACAAAAGCTGCGTTTATTATCACTGCCGATAGTGTTAATACTAAAGTTTTTAAAGAAGAAAAATCAAACTACTCCCCAAGTCAGTTTAATGGATTTTTATATGAAACTACTATCAAAAAACAGCTTGAGCATGATTTTCAACACATCGATATTACTAAACTTGATTCAAAAGATATAGCCTTAGCTAGTCAAAAAATCATGCAAGGTGAAATATTTTCGATACAATCTCATAATACTCAGAGCCTCTTCACTTTTATTCCTTTTAAAAATCCTGTTACTCAAAAAATCGTATCAGCGATCATACTCCAACAAGAAAGTATGGAACTTAATAATCAATATAATCAGTTTTTAATTCTTTTATTTTCTGGTATTACAAGCATAATCTTTATCTTTCTCTACATCTATAAAGAGTTTTCATCAAAAGAGAAGTTTAAGAGATTATCTTACAAAACACAAAAGCTTCTCGATGCACAACATTCCATAGTTATTATTACTAATGGCAAAAAAATTATTGATGCCAATAAACAGTTTCTTGATTTTTTCAGTTTTACCTCTTTAAGTGCATTTCAAAAACGGCATGAATGTATCTGTGAATATTTTGAAGTCGATGATAAATTTTTTCATCTTGAAAAAGTTCCAAAAGGTGAACATTGGACGACAACACTCACCAACCTGCCTCATAAAGAACATATCGTAGCAATGCGTGATACCATGAATAAACAGCATGTTTTTGCCATGGCAATGAATCAATTTGATGACAATCATATTCTTTCGTTTAGTGATATCAGCGATACCATGACAGAACACTTTTCTCTTGAGCAAAAAGTCACTCACGATAAGCTAACAGATGCCTATAATCGAGAGTATTTTAATAAAATCTTTCCTTTATATCTTCAAGATAGTGCTAGCAAAAACCTTAAACTTGGAATTGTATTCTTTGATATCGACCACTTTAAAGCTGTTAATGACACCTATGGACATAACCGTGGCGATGTTGTACTGAAACATCTTGTAGATATCGTTCACAACAACATCCGTCAAAATGATGTACTCGTTCGCTGGGGTGGTGAGGAATTTCTACTTATTATTGAAGTTAAAAACTTAGAGAGTTTGCATAAAATAGCCGAAAATCTACGCATAATAATTGCTTCAGAACGCTTTGAAGAGATCAATACCCTCAGCTGTAGTTTTGGAATTACACTTGCCCAAACCAATGAATCTCAAAAAGATACGATAGAACGTGCCGATCGTGCACTCTATCAAGCGAAAAATGAGGGAAGAAATTGTGTGGTTTCAAAAATAGCACCTTAAAAATGCTATAATTGAGTTTTTCAGGAGAGAAAAAACTCAAAAAACAATACTTTTAAAACTTAAGGGAAAGACAGTGATTAGCAAACCAATAGTAGAAAAACTCAACAAACAGCTAAAGAAGGAATTTCATTCAGCATACCTCTATTTAGGTATGTCAGCTTGGTGCCAAGAACACGGATACTCTGGTAGTGCGAATTGGTTCAATCTTCAGTTTGAAGAAGAACAGATGCATGCTAAAAAGATCTATCAATACATTTTAGATCAAGGGGGTCATATCGAACTCCTTGATATTAAAGCAGTGAAGACAAATTATACGTCACTTCAATCATGCTTTGAAACAAGTCTAGCACATGAGCAGAGTATGACAGAAGCATTTAATGATTTATGCGATATTGCAATAAAAGAGAAAGATCACGCCTCTTATAGCTTTTTACAATGGTTTGTTAATGAACAAATTGAAGAAGAAGCAACAGTCAGCGACGTCATTTCAAAACTAAAAATGGTGGGTGATGGTAATGGTATCTTTATGATAGACAATCAACTCGCAAGCCGAACTGTGGCAGGTGTAGTAGAGTAACTTCACTCAAACATTCATATGAGCTCTGATAATAGCCATCATCTCATCCATCGCCTCACCCGCTTTTTTTTGAATGAAATGCTCAAAGTATTCATCCATGTAGGGGTGAGGATCAAACATACTTTCACTTTTTTGACGTTTAGGATCTATCAAGATGGAGTGCTTAAACTCTTTTGCAATAGGAACAATCTTAACCACTGCACCACTTGTGCCAATAGCGATAAAAAGTGTACACTCACGAATAGCCTGATTGATGTGACTGTAGTTCGGTGCCGCTTCGCCAAACATAACGACATTGTGCCGAACTCTTCTATTTCCACACTTCGGGCAACGTTCGCTACCCTCTTGAGGTGCATAAGCAACACTAAAGGTTTCTGTACAGAGTTCACAACGCAGATCAGTAAGCGTACCATGAAGATGAATAATATCTTTAGCACCCGCTTTCTCCATAAGATTATCGATATTTTGAGTTAGATGAACCACTCTTCCACGATAATCGTGTTCAAGTTTAGCAAGAACCTTATGCGCTTCATTAGGCTCTTTAAACTCAAGTTCTCGTCTACGATCGTTGTAAAAACGAGTGACCTTTTTGTGATCTTTGATCCAGCCTTGCGTAGAGGAGACTTCCATAACATCATAGTTTTCCCAAAGACCATCATGGTCTCTAAAAGTGCTGATACCGCTCTCAGCAGAGAGACCAGCACCGCTTAGAATCATAATTTTTTTCATGTTTAATCCTCTATTCACTCAAATCTCATCTCTCATTTTCCCTCTGAGGGTTACGTAGGGTTTTAGAGGTGCCCTACTATTTTAACACAAGAATTGAAACAGTTTGATGTCATGAAAAGCGCTCAAGCTGATGCGTTAGATCACTTACATGTAAACTATTTAAAACCACCGTTATACGCTTTTGGAGCATTGGGATCATGACGTTCTATCTCAGCATCTAAAGCATTTTGCTCTTTTTTACGTTTTGCTTCTTCCATACGCTGATCGATGCTCTGCTCTTTAGTGCTTGTCCATGTCACGTTTGACTTGTTAGTAAGTGGTGGCGGAGCATCCCACTCTCCGGCACATACTACCGGATAAACTAGTACCGCTTTGCCATTGAAATAGTTTCAAATTCATCATCACCGGATATAGATAAAAATGCGAGCCTTAGGGTGAATAAATATAGTGCAATATGGAACAAAAAATGCTTAATTTGATAATGTTCCAAAGACTTCTTAATAATAAAATGACTTAACCATGAAACAGACCCTATTGCTTTTTATCCTTACATGTAAGCTTCTCTTTGCTCAGTTTGAACTCGAAAAAGAGTACGCTTTTGAGGATGACACCATCTACAGTTCTACGCTATTTTCACAGCTAGAGAGCGCTCCTCTCTTTTCTATCAGACCTAAAAAGATGACCCATCGTATTAAAGCTAAAGAACTTATCAGACTCTTTAAGAAGCAAGGTATTACAGTCACATCAAAGGCTTCCGTCATCACCTTTAAAAGAGCTTTTAGTTTTGATATGACCTCTTTACATGTAAGGCTTAGCGCGTATTATGAAAAGTACTATCCACAGATAGATATTACGGCTTTACATGTAAGACCAAAAAGTTACCTAGAAGCCTTACCTGAAAATTTTACTGTTGAGATTCCTCCTAAAAATTTTCATCATCATAAAGGCACGTTTTATCTCAAAACCTCAAATAAAAGAAGACTTTTTTTTGAGTATAGACTTGAAGCGACACTTCCTGTGCTTGTAGCCAAAAGAACCATAGAGCGAAAAGAGACGCTTAGCCCTTTTAATACCAAGACGCAAACTCTTCTTTTCAAAAGCTTTAAATCAGCACCTCTGTCTCAGGTAGATAACGCTTCACGATGGTGTGCCAAGATTCGTTTAAAAGAGGGACGCGTACTACTAGAGCGAAACATTCAGTCTATCCCTCTTGTAAAACGTAATCAAAATGTCATTGCAGTCATCAAAAATGGTGCTTTACATGTAGAGCTTTCTGCTATAGCAAAAAATGATGGCGCCTTATATGATATGATTACAATTGAAAAAAGTAATGGCGAGCAGTTAAAAGCGCAAGTCATCGGTTCAAATCGCGTGGAGATCAAATGAGAATTGTTGTAGGGATTAGTGGTGCTAGTGGCGCAGAACTTGGGTTAAAACTCTTAAAGATGTTACCCCAGACTTGCGAAAAACATCTCATTATCTCAGATCACGCACAGATCGTTTTAGATAAAGAAAATGATATCACGATTCATAAAGATAATGAGATATGGGCATCCATCGCTTCAGGCTCTTTCAAAACCGATGCTATGCTCATCGTACCCTGCAGTATGAATACCCTCGCAAAAATCTCTTGTGGGATTGCAGACAATCTTGTTACCCGTGCGGCGAGTGTGATGATCAAAGAGCGCCGTACCTTACTTTTAGCACCACGAGAGATGCCTTTTTCTGCTATTGCTTTAGAGAACATGCTTAAACTATCACAACTCGGTGTCATCATCGCACCACCGGTGATGGCCTATTATTCTGAGCAAAAAAGCCTTGAGTCTATGGAAAACTTTATGATAGGAAAATGGCTTGACCTTATAGGCATTGAAAATGATTACTACAAACGATGGGGAGAAAATGAGTAAAAAAATTGCATTGTATCCGGGAACTTTTGATCCCATTACCAATGGTCATTATGATATTATCAAACGTGCTTTAGGACTTTTTGATGAGGTGATTGTCGCTGTGGCAGAGTCCCATGACAAAAAACCGATGTTTAGTATTGAAGAGCGCATAGAGATGAGCACCAAGGCGACTCAAGATCTAAAAAATGTCAGAGTGATTGGCTTTGATAACCTCACGGTTGAATTGGCTAAAACTGAGAAGGCTCAGATTCTTATTCGTGGACTTCGTGCGGTGAGTGATTTTGAGTATGAACTACAGCTAGGATACCTCAATAATTCACTGAATGAGACTATTGAGACCGTCTATCTTATGCCGTCACTCGAACATGCATTTATCAGTTCATCTATAGTACGAAATCTTTTAAAATTCAGTGGAAAAACGGAGCATCTTCTACCCAAAGAGGTTGAAGCGATGATCCGTAGTTTTTCAACTTCTAACTAAAGCCTCTTTTTTAGCAAGCTCATGGCTTGCATAACGCCAAACCACGAGAGCACCGACTACCACACTAAAAGCGATAGCCAGCCAGACATACAGTACATCCAAATCTAAGTAAGGAATCAAAATTAAATAAAACATAAATCTTAGCGTACTCTTTTAGCCCTAGTCAAACGATTTTAATCGTCGCGTAGCTAAGGCTATGCTCCTCATAAAATAGTGTGACTAGAACTAAAATA
>JAYEGP010000062.1:0-4925 GCA_034659135.1 Campylobacterota bacterium | reverse complement strand
TTTAGAGTTTCGTTATCGAGGTCAAAAATTTAGCTTACATGTAAACTACAATCAAAATCTTATTGATTTTATGTCGACCTATCCTCAGGCAGATTATGACTCTTATTTTAATGCCCCTTTAGATCATGAGAGTACACAATCGTTAATCAAGGCACTAAAACCGATTGTTGATGGTAAGGCTGCTAGTGAGGCGATCAATATTTTGCTCTTTTTTGTGCAGCACGCCTTTACCTATCAGGTTGACCAAGCACAGTTTGGACGAGAGAAGGTGATGTTTGCACAAGAGACACTCTATTATAAAAAATCTGATTGTGAAGATAGGGCGGTTCTTTTTGCGTATATCGTGAAAAATCTTTTAGGTTATGATGTTGTAGGGATTAAATATTCTGATCACATGGCAACGGCTGTCGCCGTACCGATAAAGGGAGACGCCCTTAATATCGCTTCAAGTCGCTACGTTATTGCTGATCCGACCTATATCAACGCATCGGTAGGAACCAGTATGCCAAAGTATAAAAACGTCAAACCGGAAAAATACATCCGTGTTAAAGAGTCGATTTAAGTTTAGTCGTTATCTAAATGTATACTCTTTTGAATCTCTTTTATCGCTTCTATCTTCTCAAGATAGATCTGTTTTTTTGAGATGACATAACTAATCTGCTCTTTATTGATCTCACTAAATTGCGTCTTAGCGGTTTCAATGCTTTTAAAGAGATAGTTGTGTCTGGAGGATAAAAAATCTTCTATTCTCTCAAAGGTAAAATTCTTTTTGACAATCTCTAAAATGAGATCAGTGCTCGGGATATCTAGGGTATTGATATGGGGATTCTCTTCAAATATCGTTATCTCTTTATCAATCTTCTCTTTTACATGTAAGATACTGTCTTGGGTGATCTGTCGGTAAGAGTAACTAAAGGCGCCATTAAAATAGGCAAATTTTTCGTGTAAGGTGCTTATGTTTTTTAATATGGCTGTGTGATAAGAGAGTATGATGTTTTCATACACCTTAGAGACAAATTGACGGGTGTTTGCAAACTCTAAATCAGACGCAATCTCTCGGTGTTTTTTAATAAGTTCATAAGGTTCTTGCCAGGCTTGTAGGGCATGTTTTAAGATATGAAAAACATCGATAAAGTCTTGACTTGCCTGATCTTCTATATTTTGAAAATGCTCGAGTGTTGCTTCTACTTTTTTGTCTAATGATCGATTGTTATGAAAGAGCTTTTTCATGATAAGCTCAGTGTCGATAAAAAGTGTCTCATACGGATAGCTTTTTATCTGCGTCTGTCCTAAGAGACTTTTCTCTTCTTGGTAGCGTCTGGCCTCTTTTCTGCTAATGTTTTCATAGATAGTCTCTGCAATCATCTGCATGATGGATTCTATCTGATCTAAGGTCGATTGACGCGCTTTAGAGCGTTTAAAACAGACCAAACTAAATGCTTCTAAAATCGCACTCTCTTTGTCTGTAAGTATTGTTTCTAAACTCTCATAAACACCGAGTATGGCAAGGTACTCTTGTATTAAAATATCACAGATCGAGCTGAGATCTTTTTTGATAGCGTAAGCTTTGGCTGCTTTGGCCTGAGGTCGGATGGTGTGTTCTATAAAACTTAGCACTTCAGAGATATTCGATTGCTCCATCAACTGTTGATCATTGGAGCTATCGTGTTTTTTGATGCTGTCGATTGTCTGGACAAATTTTGTAAACTCATCTTGAAAAAATGAAAGATCACGAGATTGTGTATGCAGATGGCTAGAGGTTTTAAAAGCTTTTTGCATGCTAAGAAGTGCCGTATCGATTAAGACCTCTTTTTGATTGACTCTGGAGTCAAGTGCCTGCTTGGCGGAGATGGGAATAAGCTCTGAAAAGAAGCTAGAAAAATTCTCTTTGATGTAGCTGAGCGTTGTCTCTACCTGCTCGGGAGTGAACTTATCCTTTTGATTTAAGACACACAGAGACTTATCTTTAAAATTTCCTAAATACTCTTTAAGCACTTCTGCTTCACTCTCTTTCCCTGCGTTATCAATGAGTGTTAGCCAGATAATTCCATCAACATCACGCAAGATTTTTTTAGTGACTTGGGTGTCATTTAGAGAGAGTGAATTAAGACCGGGTGTATCGACAAAAGAGATCTCTTTTAAAATATCCATAGGGGCGTAGAGCGTTAAGTATTTGATCTCTTCAATGGCATGTCTCTGATCTGTAAATTGGGCTATTGTCTCTAGCGAATGGTACTCATTGGCACCATTGTGGTAGGAGACTTTGAGTTTGTACTCTTGAGCGTAATTGATGAAATTTACCTTAGAGGTTACGGGAATGATCCCTGTTGGAAGAACATCTTTAGAGAGTAGCGCATTTAAAAATGTGGATTTACCTGAAGAAAACTGCCCTACGATGGCAATTTCCATAGGATATTTACTACGACGCAAGAGCTTATTAAAAACTCTTTTTAGCTGTATAGAGGGTAAGAACTTTTCATCCAAAAGTGCTTTTTGAATACGTTTTATCTCTCCTGTGATGCTCGTATCAATGGGCTCTTCTTGGATAAATTGTTCATGGTACTCTTTAACGATTGCCTGTAAGTGTTTCATAACTGACACCTTTTAGCAATGTGCTCAATTTTTTTAATACGTTCATAGAGTTCTAGCGATTTTTTATGTCGGGTACTTTCATCTTCTTTTAAAAACTGTGCATGGTTTTGTAGCAGTGTTTCATTATGATCTAAGGCGTTTTTAAAACTTTTTAGCGGTGCTTCAAGACTTTGAAAAAACGCTTCTAAAAGATTCTGACTGAGATCTTGAGCCCTGTTTTTAATAGGGGTCTCTAGGTATAAAAACTCCTCTTTAATGATAGCACTTATCTCCTCATCTACTTTGGCTAACTTAGCTAAGGAAGCACGCTGAAGTACTTTCGATACGCGATTAATGAGTGTGGTGTTGTTCGCTGTGACAAAACCTTGTTTAAAGGCATCACCAAAAACACTCTCATGGTTGAAATTGCTATAGAAAGATGCATCACTCTTTTCAAGTTCATCATACTCTTGCGCGATGATTTCAGATATTTTTGAAGATTTTTTAATAAATTTGTAACGATACTCACGAATAATATCTATTAAACCATCTTTCATTGCAGTTTCGATGATGCGACTCTGATCTTTAAGTAGCGGTGTTTTTTTATTTTTTTCAAGAGCGTAGAGGGTTTCATCCATAAGCCGTTTTTTAATGATGCCTTGGAGTGATCTGAGCTCATTATCCAAAAAGTTATCGAGTCTTTCTAGGTAGTGGGTTGCTTCATCCTTATAGCTTGATATCTGATACTTTAAGCGCTCTAGCGTATCGAGCTTTTGGCTTCGGTTGCTTTTTAAGACTTGAAGCTCTTTGCTGACCTCACTCTCATTTTTATACAGTAAGGAACTCTCAAATCTCAGCGCTTCCAAGCTTACATGTAAGGCTCTGTTTAGACGCTTCTTAGCTGATTGAATAATCAAAGCACTCCGTGCATTTTTCTTCCCAAAAAGTGTCTCTTGAAGATAAGACTCTACTTCTAAGATGCCTGTCTGCTCAAGCGTGTATCCAGAAGCTTGGGCCTCTTCTATCTGGCCAGTTTTGTAAAGGAGTGCTATTTTTCCTGATAAGGCGATGAAGTGAAGGGTTTTAAGAATATAATCAAGCTTAGCGTCACTGTTGTGTTCATGGAGTTTAGCGGCAATACTCTGTTTGGTATAAGCAATGACCTCTTCAATCTCTTTATAATCGACACTGTCAATATGAGTGATGACAATAAGCAGCTTGGTGATGTTTTGATATAAAATTGCGTCAATAATAAACTCTATATCTTTGAGTGTCGCACTTTGACTGACATGCATCAGATGGAGCATGACATCGCATTGGGAGAGATACTCTTTTGTCAACGCTTCACGCTGTATCACAACATCATCAAGTCCTGGAGTATCCACGATCTCGATATCCTCTTGCAAAAAATGTAGCGGGCTATAGAGCTCTACATATTTGACTAAGTTAGATTTTTTATCGCTTGCATTGGCTGAGGTGTAATGACTTAAGGCTTCTATCTTGATAGTATCTTCACGAGATTCAGGAGAGATATAATGCTCTAATTCTTCTTTGAAATGTTGCTCGGTTTGCGTGATAAACTTCGCCATAGCATCGATATTTTTAGCACTGTGCTTTATATGCTGCCACTCAGACTGATTCCAATAGACAACTTTCGCCAAAGCTTCATGACGGTATTTTACTAGAGTGAGATTGGCGGTTTCAGGAACAACGCTTGAACCTAAGAGCGCTTCTCCCATCAGAGCGTTAAGCATTGTGGACTTACCGGCGTTCATGACTCCTGTGATGCCTATAGAGAATTTTTGGGTAGTAAGATACTCTATAATCGTCTCCAACTCATCAGGATGATTAACAAGAGGTTTTAAGGCTTCAATACTTTCTAAAAGTCTCTCTTTGAGCGTATGGAAGTTTCCATCTATAGGTTCGATACTGCTCTCTTGCTCATTTTTTCCATGAAACGATGAGGGATCAAAAAGTGAGAGTAACTTTTCAAGAGAGAGCTGATCGAGTAGCCCCTCTTTTTGTAAGTAGTGAAGTGCCTCATGAAAATAATGAACAGTATTGTGAGCTCTATACTCTAAAAAGTGTTTGATAAGAGTGTTTTGAAGCTGATAGAGCGACTGCAAATTTTCGATTTTTTCTAGTGTGAACTGCGCTAAAAGAGATTGAAAACTTTTTAAACTGACTATGGCTTCATAGGTATTGCGATTAAGGGATAAAAAAAGAGCAGTAAACTCAAAAAAAGTTTCATCATCAATTTTCTCATCAATGCTAAGCGTATTCTCAAGCTTAATATGCGTTCCATGATAGAGTAAAAAGTAGTCATTTGTTAAGCTGATGGGTGTCCTTTTAGA
>JAYEGP010000061.1:0-4940 GCA_034659135.1 Campylobacterota bacterium | reverse complement strand
TAGCTCTGTATCCATACTCTGCGTTAAGACTCCTTGAGCTAACTCGTTAGCCCTGCGTCGTCTTGCCTTGATTATGAATACAGAGCTAATGTTTAGGCTATGCTCTTATATCGCAACAAGTCTAATATCTATTCTATGAGGCTATTAAAGCTTTCCATGCTTATCAAGCTTTAAGATATAGACCTCTTCATCCTTGTCTTTATCCGTAGTATAGCCCGTGATGATCATACCATCAGCTGTTTTAGCAATGGCGAAACCTTCATCATCTTCTACACCGCCATAGGTACGTTGCCAGACTCTATTTCCATTACGGTCGAGCTTGAGCAGATAAACATCTGCGCCACGCTGATCTGTACTTCGGGTATATCCGACAATGACATAACCATCTTCAACTTCGATAATACCTCGCCCTTCTTCATCGCTTTTATAGCCGTAATGGCCATCCCAAATTTTACCTCCTTTAGAATCCATCTTAACGACATAGATCTGCTTTGAAAGTTCGGGAACACTTGAAGTGTTACCCACAACAATGAAGCCTCCCTCTTTCGTAGCGATGATCTCATTGGCAGTTTCATCTTCATTAAAGCCAAAAGTACGATGCCAGATGCGACGGGCATCATTATCAATACGGTTGATGTAGATGTCCTTGTTACCTTTACCGTAGCTCTCTGTATATCCAGCAAGAACATAGCCATCAGCGGTTTTAATGATAGAACGTAACTCTTCTTCATCTTCACCACCAAAACTGATACCAAAGGTGTGATCACCATCGACACCGACCGCATCGAGTCTAGCATCAAGGTTACTGCTGAATAATTTACTCTGTTTATGAGAGCCAGCGACCATGGCATAGTTATCGTTTATTTTTGCTAGGTCAAAACCAGCATAGTGATCGTTTCTATCGAGATAAAGACCTTGCATCCACTCGTTTTGACCATCTTTAGAGAGACGTCCCACATAAAGATTTGATATAGCATCACCAAAACTTTTTGTCGCACCAGTAAAGATAAAACCATCTTTTATGGGTAGAATGGCTTCAAGGGTATCTTCACTGTCACCACCCATGGCTCTTGACCAGACTTTATTTCCGTTGTTGTTCAATTTGATAAAATAGCTATCAGATTGAACCCTGCCAAAACTTTTTGTATCACCTCCGACAAGATAGCCGTCATCTAATACAAGAACTGCTTTACCAATATCTTCGCCCTGTCCTCCGAAACGCTTTTCAAAAGTATTTTGCGCAACTAGTAGTGACGAGGCAATGATGAGAGATGAGAGAAGTTTCATAAGTATTTCCTATTTATTGAAGTCAGTTATTGTAGCACAAGGTCTCAAGCAGTGCGTTTAATTTAGGATTTGTGATTAGAAATAATGAGAGATATGTGAAAAACAGAGGCAGGATAAGCATGACTTAGGCCATGCCTGAGAAGAGGTTATTTTGAAGGATCTACGATCTTTCCTGCTATGGCAGAAGCAGCGGCTACTGCTGAGTTAGCTAGGTAGACTTTTGAACTACGGCTTCCCATACGTCCGACAAAGTTTCGATTCGTTGTGGAAACGGCCACTTCATCATCACCTAAGATTCCCATGTAGCCACCTAAACATGCCCCACAGGTAGGATTAGAGACGACACCACCGGCATCGATGATGATATCGATATAGCCAAGTTGATTGGCTTCACGTAAGATACGTTGTGTTCCTGGTGTTACGATAAGACGCACATCGTCATGAACCTTTTGATCTTTAAGAATTTCTGCTGCCATTTTAAGATCAGAAAGACGACCATTGGTACAGCTTCCAATAAATGCTTGATCAATTTTGATCTCATCAGCTACCGCTTGAGAGATTGAATGCCCATTTGATGGTAAGAATGGATAGGCGATAACGGGTTCAAGCTCAGCTACATTAATCTCTAAAACGCGCACATATTTTGCGTCCTCATCAGAGTAGTGAATACGGGCAGGACGTGCTAAATCTTTATCTGCTAAGAAGGCTTCTGTCGTCTCATCATAGGCGACAATACCACTTTTTGCACCCGCTTCAATCGCCATATTACAAAGACTGAAGCGATCATCCATGCTGAGGTGTTTGATTGTATCACCTGTAAACTCAAGCGTTTGATACAGAGCGCCATCAACACCAATCATACGAATGACTTCAAGAATCAAGTCTTTTCCGCTAACAAACTCAGTCGGTTTACCACTAAAGACTACCTTGATAGACTCAGGCACTTTGAACCAGTTTCCGCCCGTAATCATGGCAAAAGCAAGATCCGTTGACCCCATACCCGTTGAAAATGCACCGAGGGCGCCATGGGTACAGGTGTGTGAATCGGCACCAATGATAACATCACCTGGACCAACTAATCCTTTTTCAGGAAGAAGTGCGTGCTCGATTCCCATATCTTTTTCATCAAAGAAGTGAGGAAGTTTGTACTTTTTAGCAAAGTCACGGCTGATGCGTGCTTGATTTGCGGAAGCGATATCTTTGGCAGGAATGAAGTGATCTAAAACAATACAAAATCCCTCAGGATTAGCAAGCTTCGTTGCTCCGCTATCTTCAAATGCCTTGATAGAGATCGGCGTAGTAATATCATTTCCGATAACCATATCGATCGGTGAACGTACAATTTCTCCAGCGTAAACATCGTGACCAACGTGTTGTGAGAAGATTTTTTCAGTTATGGTTTGGCTCATAGAGGAGTCCTTACATGTAATATAATTCGCGAATTATACCATGCTTACATGTAAAGAGGTTTAGGAGAATGATTTTAGCTCTCTATTAGTCTCTTTATACTACTCTTTTCAAAATTTAAAAGGTACATTTATGACCCCATGTAAAGAACTTTATGATCTCTTAAGTGATCATGTCATCCCCGATGTTGAGAGTGTACTCTCTCAGATGCAAGAGTATGCTAATGCCAATGACTTAACACCAGAGATGCATGAAGAACAAAATGGTCTTATTGCCATACATGATAATTTTACTGAAATTCAAGATGCTATTGAATCGGGTGAGATTGATGCTAAAAATTGTGAAGAACTTTTAAAAGAGCTCTCTTTGATGAGAGAGATGGGGAAATAAGTCTAAAACACCTAGTACCTCACCACCCATAAAGTGAGGTACTCTGTGAATTAAAAAATGCTCAGTTGTTGCATTTAAAAGCCGCAGGAGCACTTATTGTGCTTCAAGGATTTTAGATGTGACAAATGAGTATTTTTAATTCACCCGAAGGGAAAGCGTATAAAGCATAGTTTGACTGCGTTAGATCTCCTTGAAGCACAATAAGTGCTTCTACGAAAATCTGCCTTGCATTCTATGCTTTATACGCTTTCAGAGAACCTCAATTTATGGGTGGTGAGGTACTAATCTATGATACAATTTTTAATAGAAGAGGTGTTTTATGAAGATACTAGGTTTATTACTTATATTGTTCCCGCTGATGGTGTCTGCAAGTTTTACCGGTACAGGCTTTGGAGAATCAGCTAAAGAGGCGAAGCATGAAGCCTTATCGGATCTTTCGCAGTCGATCAAAGCAGAAGTGCGTTCACGTTTTAGCACTTATAAGGCAGAAGATCATAACTCGACTACCTCGAAATCTGATAGTCATATTGTCGTGACCTCAAATCTTCCTATTATTGGGGCGGAATTTGAACTTTTTGATAATAGTGAGCTCATTGAAGCCTTAGTATCCCTCTCGCCTAAAAAAGTAAAAAAGCTCTATAAAAGTAAACTACAAAATCTAAGCAAAGAGCTTCAGACGCTTAAGAGAAAAGTTTCTGAAAGTAAAAATAACTTGCATAAAGAGCAGTTACTCTCAATGATGCTCGAAGCGCTCAATGCGTTTAATCGCTATTACAGTGTTGGTGTCATTGTGGATGTCAAAGAGATTCAGAGACCTGATATTACTAAAGCATCCATTGAGCATGAATTGTTAAAACTGCACCATAATATGGATTCAATGGCACTTGGAGCAAAACACTTGGCAAAGGCTTTTGAGGGCTATAAGAACATCTATCTCTATCCACCAAAAGTCGATAATTCTCACGAAATCACTCCATTTTCCAAAACATTTAGCTTACATGTAAAACCGCATATCAGATCAACAACGGATCTGAGCAGTGCGGATTATCGACTTGTTGGTAGTTATGTCTACAGTGAAAGAGGAGCGATTGTCAGTTATGATTTAATTGATTCATCGACGCATGAACGTCGGGTTTCTAAGACCATAACCTTGAATCCTAAGGCTTATCGTGATCTTCGGATAAGACCAGCGAATGTCAGCTTTGATAAACTTCTGCATAAAGGTATCGCCGTATCGAGCGCGTTAAAAGCATCATTAGCTACAAATAAAGGTACCGAAGAGCTGCTCTTTAGTAAGGGTGAGGAGATTGAATTACTGATAAAACTCAATAAGATGAGTTATTACTATCTTATTGGATACACTCAGACAGAAGATGCCAAACTCGCATATCTGCTTGAATTAAATGAAGCACCGGGAGATGAGCGTTTTAAAGGTTTTGTTAATGCTGATGATGCAAATCGATGGATCAGTTTAGGTGCCTTTAATGTTGAAGCTCCCTTTGGCATTGAAAGTTTGCAGCTGATAGCATCAGACAAAAAGATCAAAAAATTGCCTACGTACCATTATGATCAGGAAAGTTCTTTTTATATTATAGGTAAAAACCCACAAGAGGGCTTAGTAAAAACACGAGCTTTGATTAGGAAAAAAAGTAACAAGCAAGAGATCAGTGAAGCGGTACTTCTTTTTACAACCTCTAAGTAAGTAAGCGTTTCTATCTCTTAAATATAACTTATAGTTATTTAAGTTAATTTTAGATAAGGTGAATGTAAGCAAAGTAAAAGGAGCTGTTATGATGTCGTATAAAAAAACACTTTTATCAGTCTGTGCTATTTTGGCACTCTCAAGTATACATGCG
>JAYEGP010000060.1:0-4962 GCA_034659135.1 Campylobacterota bacterium | reverse complement strand
AGTGCTGATGTCGTCTCAGCCTGGGGAAGTGAAGAGGCCATCAAAAGTGTCCGCTCCATGACACCTCAAGGGGTTCGTGTTGTCGAATGGGGACATAAGATCTCCTTTGCTTACTTTGCCAAAGAGCACCTCAGCGACACCAAAGCGATGCGAAGTGTCTGTGAAGACATCTGCCTTCTTGATCAAAATGCCTGTTCGAGTCCCCAAGATGTCTTTATAGAGTGTGACACTTTTGAAGCGCTTAAAAACTTTGCAAAAGATTTTGCTTCGGTTTTAAAAGAGGTCGCTTCAGAGCGTCCACGCGCGACTCCTGAGAGTGCCCAGCAAGCCGAGATATCAACGGTCATTAGTGTCGCATGTACCGAACAGGCTTTAGGACTCACCTATGTCATAGAAGATGATGCGCATGAGTGGTGCGTTATTGCCGACAATAGACAGGGCTTGAGTGTCTCGCCTCTCTATCGTACTATCTGGATCAAACCGCTCCCCGCTTCTCAAATTGTTCAAACCCTGCACCCTATGAAGAGCTACCTCCAAACAGCCGCGCTCATTGCACCCAAAGCGCGTGTCATCAGCTTTTCGCATCAACTCTTAGGAGCAGGATGTCTGCGCATCAAATCTGCTGGGCACATGCATGACAATTATGTCGGAGAGCCCCATGATGGTGTCTATGCCTTGCCTTCATTTATGAAACGTATCTCTCTTGATCTTGGAAAGCAGATGTCGGGTATTGGAAGCTTTGATACCTTTGAAACCCCTTTTAGCAAAGAGCTCACCGAGCAGAAGATTATGGATAAAACGGCGTTTCAGTCTCTCGAAGTTTCCAGCGATGCTATCGATCTCACCTTTAAAAGTGGAGGCTCATCAGGTAAGACTACCTACGCGTATTACACCTATGATGACTATCACATTCAGATGAATGCTTGCGCTTCGGGTCTTTACAGTGCAGGACTGGATCCTAAAACAGACACCGTTCTTAATATGTTCGCAGCGGGACATCTATATGGTGGTTTTCTCAGTTTCTTCTCCATTTTAGAGCATCTAAAAGTTCCGCAATATCCTATGGGACTGGTGGATGATTTTGAAAGTGTCGGACGTTTTATTGTAGAAAAACGCATCAATACCCTCTTCTCTGTACCCGCACTGCTGATGGCCATCTTTGAGCACAATAGTGAGCTCTTTAAAAAAGAGCGTGTGGTGAAGAAACTCTTTTTTGGTGGCGATCACTTCACCCAGCCTCAGATAGATCATCTTCAAAATGAGTTTGGTGTAGAGATGATCCGAGCGGCAGCCTATGGCAGTAATGACGCAGGACCACTTGGCTACCAATGTCCTCACTGTAAGAACAGCGAATACCATCTGCTTTCAAAAATTCAGAGCCTTGAAGTCATCAACCTCTACGAAGACAAGGCTATTGACAAAGGAGAGGTAGGACGTCTTATTTTCACTTCAAAACAGCGTAGCGGACAAAAAATAGAACGCTATGATGTGGGTGATACAGGATTCTTACATGTAAACGATTGTCCTTGTGGACGTAAAGATCCAAAATTCACCCTGCTTGGGCGCAGTAGTGATGCTTTTAAAGCAGGGGGTCCTTTCTTACATGTAGATCAGTTTGTCACCCATCTTGAAAATGGATTTAACTATACCGGACTGATTCAGTTACTACTAGAAGAACGTGGAAACACGCCGATCTTGAGCTTGCGTTTGGAGCCCAGTATTGGTGCTGATGAAGCAACGATCATTCACTATTTAAAGGCTAACTTTGAAGATCTGATTGTGACGATTGACCTTGGCGTTACGATGGAGATCGAGATCCTTACTGCCGACAAATTTGAGGTGGTAAGCCATTCGGGGAAAGTGCGTCACCTTATCGATAAAAGGAATTTAGGATGAGTCGCATCAGTGAACTGATCCAATTTGCGCGAGAGCACTCTGCGTATTATGCCGATCTTTATCGTGATATTCCCAAAGCGTGTAGTGAGCTCTCGCAGTATCCGCAAGTCGATCAGCAGCGTTTTTGGAGTGCTAATGAAGATTTTGGAAAAGGTATTTTAACTACAGAACATGAAAGCGGTATTGTCTTTAAGAGCGGCGGTACCTCAGGCAATCCAAAGTACTCGTTCTTCACTGCCAAAGAGTGGGACAGTTTCACCGAAGTTTCAGGCAGAGGTTTTCATCACAACGGCGTAAAAAAAGGCGATCGCATCGCCAATCTTTTTTATGCCGGAGAGCTGTATGCTTCGTTTATTTATGTCAGTGATCTGATAAAAAGTGCCGATATCGGTGTGAATTATCCTATTGGTGGACAGACCCCTATTGAAGAGATCGTGCAGATGCTAAGTAAACTGCGTATTAATGTCATTGCCGGAGTGCCGACGACGGTGATGAATATTCTTGAGTATCTAAATAATCATCCCCAATACCAGCCCAATATTGAGCTGATACTCTTTGGAGGGGAATCCTTTTATCCCGATCAACTCGAAGCCATAGCACGTGTTTTTCCTCAAGCAAAAGTTCACTCCATTCTCTACGCCTCGGTTGATGGAGGAGAACTGGGCTATTTTGATGCGCTTACATGTAAGAATGGTGAGCATCGCTGTTTTGATGAGAGTACCATCATGGAGATTGTTGATGAAGAGAGCGGCGCACTTATCAGTGAAATCAATCAGACAGGTAAACTCCTTGTCACCAACCTCAACCGCCGTTTGATGCCGCTGATTCGCTATCCTGTTGGTGATCTGGCACTGTGGTGTGAACCTGAGGGAACACCCAATCGAAAGTTTCGTCTCGTTGGACGCTCTCAAGAGGGAGCGCGTATTGGTCCCGCAACCCTTTACGTACAAGATATTCTTAGTGTGCTAGAGCACTTCAAAGATGAGGTCTCTATTTTAAATTTTCAGATTCTTATCACCCATGATACGCAAAAAGACCGCGCGGTGATTAAAGCCGTTGCAGAGCAGATGCCTCATGATGCTCAAGCACTTTCAGATGCCATCATTGCGCATCTTTATGATGAGCGAAGCATGTTTAAAGCGCTTCTTGAAAATAAGATCATACATCCCATATCACTCATCTGGTCAAGATCCGATGAACTTGAGAGCAATCCACGTACGGGCAAGACGAAACACATTCTTGACCATCGTTTGGAGCCTTAGACTATGTATCAAAGCAGTCAAATTACAATTCAAAATGATATGGAAGCGATTGATCCTGTTATTGCATACCTTCGTGTTGTCGCTACACTGCTCCAACTCAATGAAAAAGAGCAGTACCGTATCTGTTACGCCCTCGAAGAGAGTCTTCAAAACAGTATCCTTTTTGGATTTGAAAAGGATGATGTGCAGTCCTTACATGTAAGCATTAATCGTATCGCTTCGGGGATTGAAGTGATTATCAACGATGACGGTATTCCCAGAGATCCTTTTATTGCAGCACCTAAAAGCATCAAGGAAATTGCCGATGAGACCTCATTTGAAGAGATCGCTCTTAGCAGCGGTGATCAGATCAGTGCGCTGAGTGACTTTGTTATCCATAAGCTTTTGGATCGTTACCGCTATATCAATTTGGGAAAAGAGGGACGTTCTATCGAGATGGTACTCTATGCTTCTAAGGGACGTATCAGCGAAGCACATGAGAGCAGAGAGATCGATGACAATGAAGACCGTTTCTCTCAGATCCGTTTTGCGAGTGCTGAGGATAGTACCGGTATCTCGCGTCTCTTTTATAAAAGTTACGGCTACTCTTATGTGAATGATGCGGTCTACTACCCAGAGCGCCTCTCTACACTCATTGAAACGGGAGCGCTTATCAGCGCGGTAGCACGTTCAGAAAAAAACAGTGTGATCGGGCATATCGCTCTGATGCAGCCCTACAGCGATGCAAAAATCACAGAATGGGGTATGGCGATCAGTGATCCGCTATTTCGAGGACAGGGCATTATGTCCAAGCTTATTGAGACCATTATGCAGCGGGCTTTAGATTCTGAGTATGTCGGAATCTTCTCACACTCCGTAACCAATCACGCCTTTACTCAAAAGATCTGTACTGCCCATAACTTTTCTGATGTGGCGCTTCTTGTCGGCTACGCAGGCAAAGAGCTCTCTTTTAAGAAGATCCATCAAGAGTTGACACAGCGTGAATCCACAATCATCAGCTTTAAGTCACTCAAACTTGAATCGGAACTCTCGCTCTATCTGCCACCAAAACATGCTAAGATGATTAGCAAGCTTTATAAAGGTATCGGAACCACGCTTATAGCTCCACCTCCTATGAAAAAGGATACAAAAGCTATCAAAAGTGAACTGAGCGACACGATTATTTCAGCGGTAAATATTGCTGAGATTGTACTCAGACGCATTGGTGACAATGTCATAGATCAACTAGAAAGAACGACCAAAAGACTCTGTATTGCCAAGATAGATATCATCTATCTTTTTATTGATATGAGCGATCAAAGATCGGCTTCTCTGATCGAAAAAGTCGAAACCTTAGGCTACTTTTTTGGAGGAATTTTTCCTCATTATCATCATGAGCATACCTTGGTAATGCAGTATGTTAACAACCTCTCTTTTGATTATGAGAAGATCATCAGCTATACCCCGTTGGCCACTGAGTTAAAGGCCTATATCGCCGCGCGCGACCCCAACTTGAGGACTTAAAATGCAGACTGAAATTTATGAAGAGAACGACCTTTTAATTGTCACGCCATCGGGAAAACTCGATACGATTAGAGCTCCAGAGTTTGGAAAAGAGCTCGCTAGCTTACTAGAGAAAAAACCCAAGCGCTGTCTTATTGATATGAGTCAGGTTGTTTTTCTCTCAAGCTCAGGGCTTCAGGTGCTTCTTGCCGGTGCCAAGATCTCCAAAAAAGAGCATATTACTTTTGGAGTCTTTGGAATGAATGAGATGCTCAATGATGTTTTTTGTCTCTCGGGGTTCAATAACTTTATTGCCAGCTTT
>JAYEGP010000059.1:0-4982 GCA_034659135.1 Campylobacterota bacterium | reverse complement strand
AAAAGGGTAGGGAATTTATGATTATTTCTAAGGCATTGTTATGTGATATTAATGGTGAACGCCACTGTGATCTTCGTATAGAAGAGGGTTTTATCAATGAAATTGCGGATAAAATAGAAGGTGATGAGCGCATAGAACTCGATGGTGCGTATCTTTTACCTGGACTTGTAGATACTAATGTTCGCCCTCGTGATGGTCATATCAACGGTGCAACCTTAGAGCGTTTGGCTAATAAAGCACTACGTGGAGGTGTGACAACAGCGGTACTTCTTCCTGAAACCACACCTTCTATTGATAATGAGATTGTTTTAGAATTTGTTCAAAACCAACGCTATCATGAAGATGGAGCGACTTTAGAAGCGAGTATCGCAACCATCAATGCTGAGGGGGGCATGAGCAATATCGCTATTTTGCTTAAACGTGGCGCGGTAGCGCCTTATGTACGCTCATCAGCTAAAAATAACACCTTTTGTCGTATCGCCGAATATGCAAAGATGTGTGATGTGACGCTGTTTGTCCGCGCGGAAGATGAGTCTTTAGCCCAAGATGGCGTTATGAATGAGGGTGAAGTAGCGGGTTCTTTAGGGCTTATAGGTATTTCACCACTGAGTGAGATCTTACATGTAAGCCGTTTTATTGAACTTGCACGCTTTTATGACATTAAGATTCTCTTTAAAAGTATTGTGCAACCACGCTCATTAGAGCTTATTAACATTGCAAAATCTGAAGGTGTAAAGGTTCTGGCTGAAGTGAGTCTGCATCACCTTATTCATAGCGATAAAGCGTGTGAAGACTTTAACACAACAGCTAAAATAGATCCGCCACTGATTGAAGAAGAGGGGATGCTACAGCTACAAAATGCACTTAAAGTAGGAGATATTGACATCTTAACCACCCTGCATCACTCTCAATCCGCTGTGAACAAAGAGGTAGCCTTTGCTGAAGCAAATTACGGTTCAGACTGCATAGGTGAGTCTCTGAGTCTCTATTACAACAAACTCGTTAAAAGCGGCTGGATCACTATGCAGACACTGTTAAGCCTTACATGTAAGAACAGTGCACACGCTTTTGCTAAAGAAGCCGGCGAGATAAAAGTAGGACAGGTATGTGAGATGGTAGTCTTTGATCCGCATCTTACCACCACGGTTAATAACTCAAATTCGCTCTATAATGGTGAAGTACTTGAAGGTAAAGTGACGATGGCTTTTTTAGATGATGAGACGATTCGTTTTTAAAGCACCTTTTTTTGAATCTGGTTTCTGCCATTTTCCTTTGCAGAGTAAAGATTGTTGTCAGTGAATTTGTAGAGTGCATCAGGTGTCACATTCTCATAGTGTGTGATTTTTGTCACGCCTATGGAGACCGTAACACAACCATAAGGTAAATTTTCTCTATGTTCGATGTTGAGGTTTTCAATGCTATTTCGAAGCCGATCAAAATAGCTCGTACACTCTTCATCATCAACAGCGTGTAAGACAATAGCAAACTCTTCGCCTCCTACTCTAAACGCATAGTCACCAGCGCGTTTGCTAAAACTACCGAGTACTCCACCGATACGCTTTAGGGCTTCATCCCCAAGTTGATGACCATAAGTATCATTGTATTTCTTAAAAAAGTCGATATCTAAAAGGGCAAAAGTCAGAGGCTGATTTTTTCGTTTTGCACGATCAAACTCGTGAGAGATTATCGTGTCAAAATGGCGACGATTGTACAGCCCTGTTAGCGAATCGGTAATACTAAGCAGTTTAAGTGCCTCTTCTTTTTCGCGAAGTTGTGCAATATATTTTTGCATGGTCACATGGCGATAGAGTATGAAGAGGGCAATAACGCTAAGAACAGCCAGCATCTTCCAAAAAAAATCATAATCAAAACCCTTATCGTAACGCACGCTGATCCAGTCGTTGATGATAGTGTTATACTCTTTGTATTTTACAAGTTTAAGTACTTTATCAAAGATTTGAAGTAGCATCAAATCATCGTTGCGTACGCCAATACCTAAAGACCAGGTATCACTGAATTTTCCTGCAATTTTGAGTTCCCCAAAATATTTTTGTTGAATCTTATAACCTGAAGTGATAAGGTTGTCAATATATCCAAAGATTTTACCTTCACGAAGTGCATCTAAACCCTCATCAAGCGTTTCAAACTCAACGAGGTTTATCGTAGGGTATTTTTCTTTTAGCAGTTCACTAAAAGCGTATCCCTTAGTGATTCCCAAAGGTTCTTCAATCACATCTTTAGGATCGGCAATAAAAGTAGTGTGCATACGTGTTGTTATGACTAAAGGGGCTTCAAGATAAGGCTGTGTAAAGTTCATGTACGCTTTACGCTCTTTTGTCTCCATAGCTAAAGAGAAGATATCACATTTGCGTTGTTTTGCAAATTCAATGGACTCACTCCAGGTCTTTGTGGGCACTAAGACAATGGGAATTCCAATTTTTTCTTCAAACAGTTTAAAATGCTCTGAAGTCATTCCTTTATGGTTGCCGTTTTCTATTTTTTCAAAGGGCATCCAGTTAGGATCAATACACATCGTGATCTGTTTTTTCTTTTGAAGATAATGGTACTCATCGGGTGTAAACGTGGCATCTGCAAATAAAACATTGGTAGTATAAGCAAAGAGATTTATTGAACTCATGGAAATAAACAGATAAAAAAATAAGAATTTAAATATATTTATAATGTATCCCTAATTATGATTAGTTCTTATAATAGTAGATGTTGTATTATAGCTTGATTAAATCTTTAATAGGAGTTGGAAACTTGAGGGTGCTTTTACGGGGATCAGTGATGATGACAGCTTGCATTTCTTTGGTTCATGGGGAGGATATCCTGAATTTGCATCGGGGATGATGGTAAGTTATTTTGAGACCTATCTTCGTGATACTAATATTTATGCCTTAACAAGCCAGCACAATCTTATAAAAGGCTTGCGTATTAAACTACGCTATGCCTATTATGATCTTAATGCCAAGTATACAGTGAATGTGAAAAAAGGTATTCCTGAAGGTGATGATTATATGCATGCCTATGGTTTGGAAAGTTTGTATAACTACAATGATCAACTGAGTTTAAAAGTCATTGTCGCTGGACGTAGTATCTTGAAATATTAGTTTTGACAATTTATTTTTTTCACTCTTAAGAATAAGTTTAATTTATCTTTGATAGACTTTATGAATTTTTTACCTTAAGAGGAGTTACTATGAGTTTCAGAACTTCATTGATAGTTGGTAGTGCAGCATTGGCACTGCTACTTATTGGATGTGGCGGTGGTGGCAGTGGAAGTACTACAAGCAGTCCGACTGCTAATGCAGCTAATTTCCAACCTAATCCAGATGGTTTCAGTTTTGTCAATGATGGACAGGTTGAGATTGATGATTTGACAGATAAAAATATTGCCACACTTTATGGTGCAAATAATGTCTGTTACAATGGTGATGCCAATAACTGTCTTCTTACAGCCATGGGAAATTATCAAAAAATTTCACAGCTTAAAGGTCAGCAGGGAGGTCAGTGCTATGGTTTTGCTGTAGCTTCGGCAATGCTCTATTATGGTGGATACGATTTTGAAGGTAAGACACAAGCTTCAGATTTTAATCCCTCTGCATCAAAAACTTATGATCTTGCCAAAAGTGATGTTGACAATTTTATTGCAATGACATTTACCAACCAGTTTACGCCTCAGGTTCAAAATGTTATAAATCAGTGTGCAAACAGTGATACTATTACGCAGTACAATAAAATCAAACAGAGTTTACAGAGTAATGATCCTTCTGCTGTCTTAGCCTTTTATGCTTTATCGGGTCAAGGTGGTCATGCTGTTACACCATATAAGGTCAGTGAATCGGGTAATGAAGCCAAAATATGGGTATATGATAATAATTATCCAGGTCAGGATAATCTCTATTTTTCAGTGAGTTTAGCTAATGGATATTGGGAATATGCAGCTGGTCGCACCAATGCCAATGAAGAAGCCAGTTCAGACTACAAGGGACAAGGGACTACGAATCCGTTTTGTAGCATCGCATTGAGTGAGACGCAGTACAAAGTTCTGGAAAACTCAAGATCAGCGCGTTCTGATGTTCAAGTAGTGTTAAATGGTCAAGCAGAAAATGTTCAACTGTTGATGTCAAATAATCAATCCAAATACATTGGATACGATTTTGATAACATCGATCCAGGTGCTACCTATCTCAATCAAATTAGCGGTGCAAAAATACATCAACGTTTTGATGGTATGCCTCCGATGTTACAAATTCCTATTCCATCAAATTTGACAAATTTACATGCTATTACATCTCCTCAAGATTATAATGTCTTTTTTCAAGAGCTTTATTTCGGTGTTGCGGCAAAACCGTATAATGATGGAAAATCCAATACTATCTCACTTTCTATGGATGCGGCAAATGTAGCTTTTCAAAGTGCATTACAGATCACGGATGTCCCTTTGCAACAGAGTATTACACAAGATGAAGGCGTTATAGTAGGGTTTCATCCTGGTGGAAAGTTTTTAATGTTGCAACGTGCGGGTACGAGCGGATCCTTACCAAAAATCACTTTGTATTATGATGATTTTCAGTTACAACAAGGTGCAATTCATGAGTTTAGTGTTAATGAGGGATACTATTTAGCAGATAACTATACCTTGGGAATTTTCATTCAAGATGTTAAAACACTGGGCGTTTTTATCATTGATCCAAGCGGAGAAAACGTAGTGGATTTGACAGAAAATATAGAGTATAGTGTTTCATCACGTTATGTTGATCATAATGGTGTCCGTCAAGCTCCTGTTAGAACCATTAAGCAACCTTTAGGTAGTGCTTATCGTCTACGAGTTGGTATGCCTACAAAACGTGGTGTGGATGATTTTAAAATAGAACGTCTTTTTTAAATATTATGAGCGGAAAATCCGCTCATGTAAACTTTGTTTTAATCTCAAATTGAAAATATTATACGAGTGCTCTGTTGGCACTGCCTGGTAA
>JAYEGP010000058.1:0-4994 GCA_034659135.1 Campylobacterota bacterium | reverse complement strand
TTTCCATGAAACAGATACAGACAAACGCAAGAAAGAAAAAATCAGTGCGCGTAAAAAGATGCTTAAGCGTCTTTATATGATGCGTCGTTACGAATCACGACTCTAGTAAAGAGCCTTCGGGCTTTTTACGCTTTAACTTCAACGGTAAACTTCTCAAAAAAACCTACAACATAGTAATCATTAAAATTTAATTACCTAAAAAACTTCTGATGTCTTGAACTTTAAGTTTAAATGATGGATAATAGCCATAATAAGCAATAAAGGAGTTTATTATGAAATGGAGTAATCTTATTGTAACCTTGGCAGCAGCAGGGTTGGTATTTGGTCTATTTGTTGGTTGTGATGGCGGAGGGAGTGGTGATGGAGTATCAAGTTCTACTACTAAGCTTGATGCGGAAAATGTAAATGCTTTTGCTAGAAGTATTTCAGATGAGGTAGGATGTCAATATACCGCTGCACAAGCTGCACCGTTGCGTAGCATGATTCCTATTCCTCTCAGTCTTGCCAAGGTGGCAACTAACTTAAGTATAGAAAAATCAGATGATGGAGCATCACGTTTACGAGCGATACCACGAGAAAGTGAAGTTGTTCAGGGCAATTGCGGTGGAACAATGACGACTTCAGGTACAGAATCGAAAGCGACAATGACTTTTGATAATTACTGTACTGAAGCTGATGGTACACGTGTCTATGTTGATGGTGGTATTTCTGTAACATCATCAGCTTCAGGTTCTCAGCAAACGATGACCGCTTCAACAACAGCACCTTTGCGTCTTAAATCCACAAATCCTAGCACGGGAGATAGTGTTGATGTGACCGTATCTCTTAGTGATGGTCAACTTACTATGGGTTCAGACTTATCAAATCTAACACTAAGTGCGTCATCCGTTAGTATAAATGATAATACTACAGGTGATAAATATACTTTAAGCAAAGTTTCTATTAAAACAAGTGAAAGTGGTACAAACTTTAGTATGACTTATACTGACCCAGAGTTGGGAACTGTAGTTATTACAGGTACTAGTGATGCTGATGGTAATGGTACTGTTACGATGAAAGGTGCCGATGGTACAACAGCAACGATAACTCCAGGTGCTACAGAAGGTGTCTTTAGTATTAAAACGAATGGATCAACTACCGGAACAATGGATTGTTCTATGGTTGTAGATGATATTCCTCAAGTATTATAGTTGTAGCCTCATTTTTTCTCTTCTTCATTTGAAGAGGAGAGCCTTTCTTCTAATTTCAATCAAATAAATTGGAGTATTTGCATGTTTAAAATAATCATTAGCTATGCACTCCGAAATCTCTTACGTACACGTTTACGATCGTTCTTTACACTGTTTTCTGTTGCTCTAGTTATTATGCTTTATACGGTACTTACTAGTGTTGGAGACTCTTTTACGAATCAAATAGCTACTGTTATGGAAAATAAAAATATTGATATTGCCATTCAAGCAAAATATGCTGCAACGCCAGTATCTTCTATCATTGACACTGCGACACTTGAAGCTATTACTCAGTTTGAAGAGGTGAAAACATGCAATACGCTTTTGATTGCACGCCAACGGATTCAGGCAAAATCATCTATCTTTATTCTTGGGGTATCTGATTTTAATGCCTTTAATATGCAGCTTGGATTTAATATTACTCAAGGACGTATTTTTAATGGAGGCGATAGAGAGATTATTGTTGGAGAGAAGATAGCAGAGTTATACAATTTGAGTCCTGGAAGTGAACTTGAACTCAATAGTGGTAAAAAATATACTGTTATCGGCATCTACTCAAGTTGGCTTAATTTTTTAAATTCTGGAGTTATCTTGGATATGAAAAGTGCTCAAGAGTTGACACTTAAGCCAGATAAAGTTAGTTTAATATTTTTAACTTTGAGAGATACCCTAAAAACTGTAGATGTGATTAAAAAGATAAATGAAAAATTTCCTGAGATGCGTGCGGTTGAAAGTCAACAGCTTCCTGATTATTTTGGTCCAATAAAGAGTGCCTTTTATTTTTCAAAAATTATATCTATTTTAACACTTTTTATTGCAATCTTTGTTCTTTTAAATACTTTTATTATGGCGATTAGTGAACGTACAAAAGAGATAGGAATTTTAAGTGCTATTGGATGGTCACGACAGATGATTATCTCCATTTTTTTGCTTGAATCTTTGATGCTTTCCCTTGTTGGCGGTGTTGTCGGGTATCTTTTTTCATATCCAGTTATGAGTATTATAAAAAGTAGTTTTACTAATATGACGATGTATCTTCCCTCTGCTCCAAGTTTTGATCTTTTTTTCAAAGTCTTATTAATGTGTCTTTTTATTGGAGTAGTAAGTATTATATTTCCTGCACTATATGGCACAAAGATGCATATTTCCAAAGCGATACGTCATGAATAAACTGATTGAAGTTAAAAATCTTTATAAGTCCTATGATAAAGGTCTTGTAGAAGCTCTCAGTGATATTAATCTTACACTTGAAGAGGGGAAAATATATGCACTTATGGGAACATCAGGGTGTGGTAAAAGTACCTTGCTTAATCTTATTGGAACCCTAGACATACCAAGTAAGGGCGAGATTCTTTATGAAGGCAAATTATTGGATAAGGTAGGAGCTATTCATACTTTTCGTCGAGATTTTATTGGTTTTATTTTTCAATTTCATCATCTTATCCCAGTATTAAGCTTACGTGAAAATGTACAA
Source organism: Campylobacterota bacterium (assembly GCA_034659135.1). Classification (GTDB taxonomy): domain Bacteria; phylum Campylobacterota; class Campylobacteria; order Campylobacterales; family Sulfurimonadaceae; genus S010-53. Next base: position 2,291 of record JAYEGP010000058.1, on the reverse strand, counting down.
TCTGCCTTGCTTTCCAATCATAATATCTCACCACTAGAGCGACAAGAGCGTACTGATGCCTTGCTTGAGTCGATGGGTATCTTGCACCGTGGTGATTCCTATGCTTCAGATATTTCAGGTGGTGAACGCCAACGTGGTGCTATAGCAAGAGCACTGATCAATTCACCTAGGGTAATTTTAGCAGATGAACCAACGGGAAATGTTGACTCTAAAACAGCAGAAATTATTTTAAAAAAATTACAAGAGCATGTGAAAAAAACATCAGGAACCTTGCTTGTAGCAACTCATGACCCTAATGTTGCCGCAATAGCAGATGTGATGATCCGCATGCAAGACGGTAGAATTATCTCTATAGCTTATAAAGAATCGCAAGAGAGAGCTCTTTTATGAAGAGAAAATATCTTAGTATTCTTTTGTTTATGACACCTCTGCTTTTTGCTTCTGATTTTTCTGTGGAGTGTCTTAAGAATGAAACTTACTATTTTCCTGCTAAAAAAGATGCTACAGCGCCCTTGTCTTATCAGGCACTAGAGCGTTTTGATCTGATATTTGTAGGACATAATGTTGATGCGGCAGCAGAGGGAGAGTTAAATCTTGCTCTGAGTATCCCAGGCTACTATACACATATTCTCTCTTATATTGGAAAAGATGCTGATGGTTTCGCTTATGCTGTTGAGATGAACACTGATGAGAATAAAAGTGTCACCTTTGGTTTAAATGGACTTGAGGTCAATGGACAACTTTATATCTATTGTCTTGGAAATGATTTTGCGAAAAAACCGTGTCCTAAGGATGATTATACCTATGGCATGGAGACCTATGATTATATGTGGGCAAAACGTCTGCTTCCTCAACTGCGAGAGCGTATTATGAGCTATGAAAAGCAATTACTACAAACAATAAAAGATGACCTTAGATATGAATATCCTTTTCAATTACCGATGCATCTTGGCTTAGATATTCTAGTCAATAAGGAGATTCCTATTATTGATGATGGTCGTGAAAATGGTGCTGATTGTACGGGATATTTTGTCTCTCTTTTTGAAGAAATTGCGGGTGTTTGCATGGATGATATTCGTATGAGTGCAGAGGTATTTGAATCATATTATCGTCATAATAATTTAGGGATGCAAGCGATAATTCCTGCAAAGTATAATCTATTTTATGATGAAGATATCTATTTTTCAAAGCTACTTAATGAACAAGAGTACTCTTTTATCAATAATGCTCCTCGCCAGAGTAGATGTTTAGATGCTAGAATGGTTGTTGGTATGCCAACACCTAACCTTGTTTTTAATAGCCCTAGTATGCTTGATGTAGATGTTGTTTATGTAGGCAAGAGAGAGTGAATTTTTCTCTCATGATACTTTCCAAAAATAATAAGTGCACTTAAGGCTCCAAGTAGAGCAAAAAAGATATCAGATTGGGCATCCCAATAGTAATTTTGTGCACCTAAAAAGGCAGAGGCAGGTTTGTCTGAACCAAAATGCATAAGCGTAACTACACTAAGCCACTCGATAATCTCCCAAAGAGCACTCAATGCAACACTAAAGCTTAGCGCTAAAAAATCCATAAGTTTTTTAGAGTTAATGAGTCGATATCGTATAAAATACTCTCTTGAGATAATGAAAGGAACTACACCTTGAAAGAAATGACCAAGCTTATCATAATTATTTCGCTCCCATTCAAAAATCTCTTTTAGTAGATCAAAAATGGGTACATGTTGATAGCTATAATGTGCACCAATGAAGACAAGAACAGAACCAATATAAATAACGATGTAGCTAAAGGGTGTTAAAGGAAATTTTTTATATGTTTTAATCATTATAAACACTAAAATAAGTATAGGAAGTGTTTCCATAAACCATAGCCAGAGGCTACTTGGTAAAAAAATAGACCAAAGAAATATTGGAGATAAAAATAATAAAAAAGTATTTAAAGGATTTTTTTTAAAAAATGAGATCAAGATAAGGGCTACTTTCATTTATTTATATAGTCAGTCTTAAAAAACCAATCTCAAGCCAAACCACCAATTATTAGATATTCAATTTTATCGCAATCTAGCAAGAATCAAAAATATATCAAGATATTTTCTTTCTTTACACTTTTGTTGCTGTAATGCATAAATAAGAGCAATTTTGATTGCAAAAAGAAGTCTAAGAAGTTAAAAGTGTGGCGTATTGGTTAAACAAATCGCTACAAGAAGATTACCAACGAGGAGTACTAAAGTAACGCTAAAAAGAATATTTTAAGCTTTTTTTTGGATTTTTTTTATATCATAGGCGTAAATT
>JAYEGP010000057.1:2058-5003 GCA_034659135.1 Campylobacterota bacterium | reverse complement strand
TAAAGGATTCCCATGGGTGAGACCATAGCAAAAAATAAAAAAGCCTATCATGATTATGAGATCATCGAAAAATTTGAAGCGGGCATGGTGCTTGCTGGTAGTGAAATCAAAGGAATTCGCGCCAAACGTGTGAATCTCAAAGACAGCTTTATTAAAATTGTTCGTAATGAAGCCATTTTGTTTAATGCTCATATCGGGCTTTTAAGTACCACCCATCACTATTATCGTCATGAAGAGCGCGGTAGTCGCAAACTCTTACTCCATCGCAAGCAGATCAATAAACTACAGATGGCTATTGAAAAAGATGGACATACTGTTGTTCCCTTATCCCTCTATTTCAACAGTAAGAACTATGCCAAAATACAGATCGCTATTGCCCGTGGTAAAAAGCAGCATGATAAACGTGCTGATCTCAAAGAGAAAGATATGAAACGTGATATTGCCAGAGCGATGAAAGAGTTTTAAGACCTTACATAGCGGGATAGATACTCAATCCAAGTAGTGCTATAAAAATGACAAGACCTACGCGCTCTAAGAAGATAATCTTTTTATATTCTCTCTCAAGTACTGCATCTTCTAAATCACGAAATTCATGCTTACGAATATAGCGCATTGCCTTACGATAGCGGGTATCTCCAAATTGAAAATTAAGCCGTGGCATTCCCATACTAAGCCAGAGATCAGGATATTTAGATTCAATACGATTGAAAAAAAACTTTACATGTAAGAGATACTTTATCACGCTAGCGATAAATATAATGACAAGAATAAGTGAAAGGGTATGGGTAAGCATTTCTACTTCCTAAGTGTTGTTATAGAGTCGTTTAAATTAATGGAAAGTTTTATTAAGGGGAAGAGACTTAGAAAATTACTTTCTAAGTTCTTTAATACGTGCTTTTTTACCGGTAAGATCACGAAGGTAAAAAAGTTTAGCACGACGTACACGACCACGACGAAGTACTTTGATTTCGTTAATGCTATCACTGTAGATTGGGAAAATACGCTCAATTCCAACTGAGTTAGCGCCTATTTTACGTACCGTCATTGTAGCACCAGTACCTTCACCACTCAGTGCAATACAAACACCTTCATAGTTCTGAACACGAGTTTTACTACCTTCTTTAATAGTAACCGCTAAACGTACTGTATCACCTGCACGAAAATCAGGAATTGTTTTCTCTGCTGTTTGTGCTTTTTCAAAATTTTCAATATACTTATTTCTCATAAGTTGTCCTTTTCATATGCTGTATCAGCTGCCCGGGTCGAAAATATTTTGTCTTTGCGACGGAGAGGGCATTTTTTAGTGCCGCAATTTTACTGTGATTTCCCTTTAAGAATTCTGATGGTGTTGCTAAATTCTTAAAGTTTGCAGGTTTTGTAAAAGATGGTGCTTCCAATAGGCTCGTTTCAAAGCTTTCAATATCTAAAGAGTCACTGTTTCCAAGTACGCCCTCAATATTTCGTGCGATGGCATCACTCATCACTAATGATGGCAGTTCACCACCTGTTAAAATATAATCACCGATACTAAAAAGTTCATCGGCATAGCTCTCAATAACCCGCTCATCAATCCCCTCATAACGACCACTCACAAAGATAATATGCTCTTTTTTTGCCAAACGTTTCGCATCATTTTGAACAAAAGGCTTTCCAACAGGTGTTGTAAAAATGATATGGGCATCAGGAAATTGATCGAGTGCGTCAAAGAGTGGCTGAGGATTCATTACCATACCGGCTCCACCACCGGCAGCAGTATCATCAACTTTTTTGTGCCGTGAGCTTGAGAATGTTCTAGGATCACAAAAATCAAAGCTAAAGAGCTCTTTATCACGAGCACGTTTTAATATGGAATCTTGAAAGTAGCCCTCAATAAGCTGAGGAAAAAGTGTCATGTAGGTAAAGCGCATTATGAAGCCTGTAGTAGGTCTAAACAGCCCTCAACTGCTACTGTTTTTGCTTCAATATCAGCTTCAATAAGAAAAGGAGCATGATAAGGGATTAAAAAATCTTTACTTTCACCCTTAGCAACTAAAGAAGCATCTGTTTCAACACTGAGATAGTCAATAGCACCGATACGCTCAATCTCTTTGACTTCACCAAGAAGTAGCTCATTCTCAATCACCTGACATCCGACAATATCAAACCAGAAAAATTCACCCTCTTCAAGCTCAATAGTATCACGTGTTGCTTCATAGGTGGTAAAAAGTTTTTGATTGATAAAACCTTTGGTATCTTCAGGATTGTGGATGCCCTTTAATCGTACTGTTGCACGACTTTTATTAACATCATCTAAAATAATAGGAGAAGCATCTTTACTCAAAAATTCTGCGCCAGCATAAAATTGTTCAGGAAAGTCACTCTTAATATGAAGTTTCATATCGCCTTTAAGCCCTACGGTTTTACCGAGGGTAGCGACATGAAGAAGTTTACTGTGTGGGTTCGACATTGATTCGATAACTGATGCCATCTTTAGCTTTACAGCCAGAGATAACCGTTTTGATCGCACCAATCATCTTACCCTCTTTACCGATCAATTTACCAACATCGGCTTGATTAGCAAAGAGAGTAATCTCAGTAATTTCATTGCCCTCAAAGGTCTCTACAGAAACATCATCAGGGTACGTAGCAATCAGTCGTGCGTAATCTGCTACGAAATTTCCAACCACGATTAACGACCCGTAATCTTTTTAACACGATCACTCATTTGAGCACCTACACTTAACCAGTAGTCAAGTCTTTCGTTATCCACTTTAAGAACTTTTTCATCGCCCATTGGGTTGTAGTGACCGATAAGTTCAATCCAACCGCCATCACGACGTTTACGAGAATCTGTTACCGCGATACGATAAAATGGCTGTTTTTTACGACCCATACGAGTTAGTCTGATTACTGTCATAGTAATTCCTGTTTAAATAAAAAATTTCGATTTAATTGTAAGCGAAGAA
>JAYEGP010000057.1:0-1958 GCA_034659135.1 Campylobacterota bacterium | reverse complement strand
TAGTAGTATCTAAGCCTCTAACCGCCACTAAAGTAGACGTCAACAATAACTTCTTATCACAGAGGTATTCTTTAAGAAGTTAAATCGATGTGGAATTATAGCTTAAAACTTCTTACATGTAAAGTAATATCAAACATCTTAACGTGGAATACCGCTCATTCCTCCACCAGGGCCACCCATCTGACTCATCATATTTTGTAGATCTTGCATTCCCTTTTTACCAGAGAATTTTTTAGCCATTTTTGAGGCATTTTTGAACTGTTTAAGCATGCGATTGACTTCAACTTGTGAAAGGCCACACCCTTTCGCAATACGCTGTTTACGGGAGTTGTTTAATAGATCGGGATCTTCACGCTCTTTGAGTGTCATGGAAGAGACCATCGACTTAATGACAATAATCTCACGGGAGTTCTCTAAATCAACATCTTTAAGTGCGTTGGACATATTTCCCATACCCGGAATCATTCCCATAATGGACTTCATACTTCCAAGCTTTTTAATCGATTCCATCTGCTCAACAAAATCATTAAAGTTGAACTTCCCTTTTTTGATTTTTTGAGTCATGCGTTTAGCTGTTTTTTCATCGATAACGGCAGCCGTCTTCTCGGCCAATCCTTCGATATCTCCAAGACCCATAAGACGGTTGACGATACGCTCTGGTAAGAAGACTTCTAAATCTTCCATCTTCTCACCACTACCGATAAAACGTAGAGGCACATTCACTTGCGAAGCGATACCTAAAGCAACGCCGCCTTTAGAGTCGCCATCATATTTACTTAAAATGACGCCATCAATACCGATCTTATCATGGAAACTCTGAGCTGTACGCACTGAGTCTTGTCCTGTCAGTGAGTCCGCAACATAAAAAATCTCATCAGGTTTTGCTGCGTCACGCACTTTAGAGAGCTCGCCCATCAGCTCATCATCAATAGCCAAACGACCAGCGGTATCGATTAAAACCACATCATAAAGCGACTTGTCCGCTTTGTCCATGGCGCTTTTTACAACATCTACAGGGTTTTTTGTTGCATCATCAGCGTAGAGTTCTACTTCAATACCCGCACAAACTTGACGCAACTGTTCTACTGCCGCTAAACGTTGTAAATCCGCCGCAACTACAAGAACTTTTTTCTTACGATTTTTGAGAAAAAGTGCTAATTTACCCGTTGTTGTTGTTTTTCCTGAACCTTGAAGACCTGTCATTAAGATGACCGTAGGAGGGTTTGGGGCAAAGACAAAACCCTGATTGCCTTTGGTATCTAAGAGTTCATAAAGACTTGAACGCATGGCATCAAGAAATTGATCTTTACCAATTCCTGAGTTCTTTGTCTTAAGCTCTACTTGCGTAATCAGTGTTTTGACAACCTTATGATTAACATCCGCTTTAAGAAGTGCTTTTTTTAATTCGCCGAGAGCTTTACTTAACGCTTTCTCATCATCATGAAAACGAATTTTTTTAATCGCACCAGTAAACGATTCTGTTAAGGTATCAAACACGAAATTTCTCCTGTAATTTTAGTAGCGAATTGTATCGAAATCGAACTTTAATTTTTCTTTAAGTTAAGGAGAGAAGGGCTTATTTTTGGCACTGTTACAATGGCATCAAACTCAGGCTTGATTCTTGAAAATAGCCTCAATGCGTTCAATCATATAGACGCCTTTAAAGGGTTTACTAATAAAATCAACGGCACCGACATCAAAAGCTGAATGACGTAAGGCTTTATCATCTGCTGCTGCACTTAAAAAAACAACAGGAATCGCACTTTTATCCGGGTTTTCTTTTATGATTTTGCACACTTCTATACCGTTCATATCCGGCATCATAATATCCATAATAATAAGATCAAAATCATTATTTTTTACTCTATCTATGGCATCTATTCCATTATTTTCTACATGAATATCATATTTTTTTTCTAAGATTCCCTCAAGAATCGTTATATTGAGTTTATTATCAT
>JAYEGP010000056.1:0-21771 GCA_034659135.1 Campylobacterota bacterium | reverse complement strand
TACTACGCCCATAAGGGTTAATAGGCTGCGTTGGTGTTAACTCTGTAACTTGTGATGCATCAGGTTCTCCATAAACAGCCGCCGTTGAGGAGAAAATAAAATGTTTAAGCCCATAAACATTACACAATTTAATCAGATGCGTTGTATTGACGGTATTATTCATATAATATTTTAGAGGGTTCTCTACCGATTCCGGAACAACGATACTCGCCGCAAAGTGAATAACCGCATCAAAAGAGGCCGCTTTAAAAATCGTCTCGATTGCATCAAAATTTTTAAGATCTTCATGATAAAAAGTAATCTCACCATCTCGTGTCTCTTTGAAGATCGCATTTAAACGATCAATCGTTGCCTCATGGCCTGTTGAGAGATTATCAATAACTGAAATCTCATGGGTCGTCTCTTCAATTAACTGTTTAACAACATGCGAACCGATATAGCCCGCAGCACCTGTTACTAAAATATGCATTCTTTCTCCTTAAAATGTTATGGTTAATCTGGTTTTATACCTGTTTTGATGATACAAGACAATCACATCTACAGAGCCTCTAGCATGCGAACGTGCCATCATCACGCCAAGCTCATCTGCAAAAGAAGCGATAGTGTTATCTGAACTTTGCCAGAGTGAATTGAAAGTGACATCTTGTATTCTACCGTCACTAAAATATGCTTTTGCTTCATACATAGCTTTTGATCCTAAAGATAGAGTTTGATAGGAAGGTCGTATCTCTACATAACGTAAACTTGAAGTATTAACGGTCATGGTAGTACAACTTCTCATTGTAGAATAAGTGGCACAAATCTGAGTTGTACCACTATTGTGTGCTGTAATTTTAGCATTTTGATCGATACTTACAATACTCTCATTGAGACTTTCCCAAATAACATCGTTATTTAAGATCTCCACACGCCCATCGCTAAAGGTTCCACTTAACTTTGCTGTCGCATCAAAACCTTGAGAAAGAGTATAAGATTGAGATGTTATCGTTAAAGAGCGAAGAACGGAACTATTAACATAGATATTAAACGTGTTGCTTACTCCCTGATAATAGAGTGTAATGGTACTCATTCCTACACTATTTCCATGAACCAGACCACTAGATACCGAAGCAACATCAGGGGAACTACTCTCATATGAAGCAAGATAGGTAATATCTTCCACACGCCCATCGCTAAAAGTTGCTTTGGCTTGAAGCTGTTTGTCCAGTCCATTAGAGAGATAAGGATTTAAAGCAAGTAATTCAACTCTGAGTAATGTTGCACGGCTAACATTAATTATAATACTTTGGGTCACAGAGGCATATTTCACTTCAACAGTGCAGCTTCCAACACCTATAGCTGTAATTTTTCCATTGGAATCGACTCGTGCGATATCAGTATTACTGCTCGCATACTGTGACGCTGTAGTGACATCAAAACTTGTATTATCATTATAAATAGCCTGAGTATTAACCTGTGTTGCAAAGCCAACTGAAAGCGTAGTATTAGCTGGTGAAACTACTAACACATCAAGCTCTTTATCAGCAACTTCAACATGAGTTTGATCGCTCATTTTGTGATAGACAACGTTGACATCACTCACACCCTCTTTATGTGTCTGTAAAGTAGCCGTACTAATAATCGAAGCGACATCAGGATTACTACTTTCATAAATAGCTTCAAAAGAGACATCTTGTTTACTTCCATCACTAAAGAGTGCCATCGTCTGCAGTGATACATTTATAGACGCAGGTAGCACCTTATATATAGGTTTGAGCTCTATCTTTTCTAAAGTCGCATCACTAACATGAACAATAAGCTCTGTACTCTGATCGGCGTAATAAATCGTGATCATCGTATCACCAACTTTATTTGCTTGAACTAAACCATTATTATCTACAGAGGCAATTGTGGCATCCTCGCTACTGTAAATGACATCACGAATCACATCATGTGTTGTTGCATCACTATATAGGGCTTGAAGTGTTAATAGCTTGTTAAATCCTTTAGCGAGGTAGAGTACCTGAGGTGAGACAAGAAGCTTTTCTACCTCAGCATCTTGTACATTCACACTAGCATGTGTTTCGAGTTTATTATAAATAAAAACAATCTCACTGTAGCCTTCACTTATGGCACTGAGCATTGCGGCATTATCAATCGAAGCCACACTGAAGTTTTGTGTCAGCCAATGACCATCGAAAGTGAGATCTTTAATACGTCCATCACTAAAATATGCCAAGGATTGATATTGATACTTTGCGTTAATCGGTAGATTCAGGTACTGAGGTGAAATTTCGATCTTTGAAAGGATAGAATCATTGACAGTCACTAAAACCCGACTATGAACACCATGAAGTGAGACATCAATATAGGTATGACCTACTCCATGTGCCAAAATCTCTCCTAAAGAGTTCACTGATACAACACTCTCATCAGCACTAAAATACTCAAGGTCATTAGGCGATGCTATGGTTGAATTATCTTCAAAAAGAGCATGTACGGTAATCTGTTGTGTATAGCCTATGGAGAGTGTGGTGTTTTGTGGCATAAGGTAAAGTCTATCGAGTTTAATATCATTTACATGTAAACGCGCTTGAGTCTGCATCTGATGGTACAGTGCATAAATATCAGTCACTCCAATATGATGTGAACGTAACACTCCTCCATCTTCAATGGTGGCTATATTTTTATCTTGACTTTCAAAGAGAGCATCAAAAGTGATACTGACACTTCGATCATCACTAAATTTAGCAACTGCTTGATATTGATAGGTATAATTAGCTGGAATACTCAACGCTGAAGGCACCATAGTGACACTTTCAAGATATGAATCATTCACGACAAGATCAAAATATGCGTACACACCATTGAGCTCTACAGTTATCTTACATGTACCTATTTTTTTTGCCAAGACTAAACCATCGGTATCGACACTTGCGATACTAGTATCGCTACTTGTAAAATTTATACCGCTATTGAGTGTTTGAATCCTATTATCACTAAACTGTGCAGAGAGATCAATACGCTCACTAAAGCCTACCGAGAGCGTTGTGGATTTTTTTGCTAAGAGTAAGGCTTTTAAAAGATTTTGATCGACGTGGATCATACCAGAAGTCACTGTATTATGATAATAAAAATCCATAACACTACTACCCAGATCAAACGCAGAGACAAGTCCTTGATTATTTAGGGTCGCTACATTTGAATCACGGCTCACGTATAGATAATTAATAGGAATATTCATCGCTCGATTGTCACTAAAATAGGCTCGTACTCCATACCTATGTCTCATATTTGGATTTAAAACTAAAGATACGGGTGTAATCTCAACACGCTCTAAACTGCTCTCATTGACATGAACAACACTCTCGGATCTCTTATCATTAAGATATGCTGTGATTTTTGCACTACCTTTACTTTTACCATAGATAATACCATTAGAATCTACGGTAGCGATGGATGTATCATTACTCTCATAATAGAGATCATAAACAATATTATGCGTTGTATTATCTTCAAAAACAGCAGTGACACGACTCGCCATCTCATACGCTTTTGAGAGCGTACTTTGTGTCGGTTTAAGGAGAATACGATTAAGTGAATTGTCTTCTACATGTAAAGGAACACGCAGCGTCTTTTTTTGATATAAAAAAGAGAGATTGTAATCCCCTGCTTCAAAAGCTTCTACTAAACCACTAGAGATAATGGAAACATTATCTTCATTACTGCTTTCCCAAACACCATCATACGTAATATCTTGTACCCGTCCATCACTAAAATAAGCCCTTGCCTCATTTTGAAAACTGATACGCTTTGGCATGCTTTCATATCTAGGGTCAATCACTATTTTTTCAAGAACCGAATCATTCACAGTCACTTTAATACTTGCTTGCACATCATGATATACTACACTAATATCTACACTGCCCTCTTTTAAAGCACTGATCACACCGAGTTCGCTAACACTCACAATCGATGGATCACTACTTTTTAACAGATATCCTGATGCAGGTGTTAAAAAAGTGTTGTCATTAAAAAGTGCATAAATGGCTAAAGTATCGCTAAATCCTTTTGACAATACTCTGTTCTCTAGATGTATCACAAGGTCTTTAATTTCTTTATTGACGACTTCAATATTTTGCGTACTACTGACATCATGATACTCTAGCGTGACCTCTGTCTTGCCCTTATCAACAGTATGAAGTACTCCTCCAGCAAAGACTTGAGCAATGTCATTGTTACGACTCTTCCAAAGCCCTTGATAAGTAATATCTTCAACACGTCTGTCACTAAAGTAGGCTTTAGCTTCGAGCTGTTTGGAAACATTTTTATCCAGATGAAAATCATAGGAGACAATCTCTGTCTTTAGCAAGGTTGCATTGTTAACACTCGCATCCAAATGTGTACTCAGTCCAGCGATTTTTGCACGCACCACTGTTCTTCCCGCACTATGAGCAGAAACAAGACCTAATCCATCAACACTTACGACACCACTATTGTCACTGCTATATTCAATATCTTCATCTAATGACTCCGTGGAGTTATCTTCAAAAACACCTTTAAGCGTCACTGTTTTTTCAAAATCTTTAGCAATAATAATATCGGAATGCGACAAGACAAGACGGTTTAGTTTTTTCGTATCAACCTTGTGATGAGCAAATACTTTATTATTGAAACTTGCTACAATTTCAGCCTTACCACTCTCTACCCCACGAACACTACCACCTTCACTACACGAAGCAACTTGAGGTGTCTTTGAACTCCAAAAGACCTTATCTGTAATATCTTCTACTGAGCCATCAGCATAATAACCCATGGCGAAGAATTGCACTTTAGCATCAACAGGCACGGTTTTATCTTTAGGTAAAATCTCAATGTATTCAGGGGTTTCAGGTTCTGAATAACCAGCGCAACTCATTAACATGAGGCTAATACCTACAAACAGTAAGAGATGATGTAATAAAAATTTCAAAAAAAATCCTAATATAAAAGTTTATATCTCATAAAAAGCTCTAAAAAGCTCTCTTGGGTTCCGTTTACAGCTTGATTGTACGTAACACCAAAGTTTATGTGGTCTTGATCAAAACCTAAGCCACCTACTCCAGCACTCATCGCAAAATTATACTGCTCAGCAAAGCCATTATAATAAGGAATAAACTCAAAATAAGGGCGCCATACACGAGTGTACGTCTCTTTATTGACAAGCCCATAAAATAGGTTCATTCCGATGTTATAAAAATCTTGTGCCAACGCATAGGTACGTACGGGTTGTAAGATTTCAATAACGCCTCGATAGCCCTTATCTTCTTGGTAGGTTCCAAAATCATAATACAGACCCCATAAAAGATCAGGATAACCGCTATGAAGGATTTTACTCCACTCTAAACGACCGCTATAGCCCTGTCCTAAGTAATAGTCATCTTGAGAATAATACTCATTAGAACTCATGTACAAAGAGAGACGTGATGAAGGTAAAATTTGATATTGCAACCGTCCCGCTATCCTATCCTTTTTACCACCAAGAAGCAGATAGCTTGTCTCTTCTGCATTCACCCCACTCTTATAACTTAGCTCAAGATTTAAACGGCTATTTAATTGATAATTAAGCAGTAAAGAGTAACTGTAATAATCATCCATAGCAGAACGGATACCTGCCTTAGCTTCTATAAAACCTCTTGTTAGCTTTTTATGTATTCCTACATGTAAAGAGCGATCATAATAAGGTACTGTGGCCAATTGTGTATCATCAAGTGTATGATTATCTGCCAAATAGATCTCACTAAGGAATGAATAGCCTTTAGATAGATAGTAACGGTTATCGCCTTGGAGTACATATTGTTCTAATATATTACGATTGACATAAGCACTTTTAACGGTTAGTTTATTCACATTCGCTTCAGCAAGATCTCTACCTTGAGTATAAAGAAGATAATCATATTTGTTATTTTCTTGTCCTTCAAATGCTAAGGTCTGCGCCAAAGAGATCTGCCCTGTTGAAACAGCAGCACTCACGCGATCACGTATTGGCAATACCTCATAATAACGATAGAGAAGATCCATCTGTCTTGTTCGTGAATCAAAACTCATTGCCATACTCAGTTGCATCCAAGGTTCGACATAACTTAATAAGCCTGCTAAAAAACGTGCTCGCTCTTTTTCATCATGACGCAAGGCCCAAAAAATAGAAATTTCTGTATAACTTCGTGGTTTTAATACATTTTTAGAACGTTCTAAAAGTGAAACAAATTCATCTGATGGTAAAAAGTACATACTTGATTTTAGATAACGCTCCAGAAAGTCATCATCTTGCATCAATAAAGGATTCTTCTCTTTTTGCTCTTGCATAATATCTCTAATAGATTGCATCGTCTGCATAAAAGCGTCTGTCTCTTCACGTGTCTGCATAATATAAGCATATAAAAACTTCACATCAATATTATTACTTTGTATATCCATTAACTTTGAGATGTAATTAAATGCACGATCAGAACGTTGAAGCTGAAAGTTTCCAACACCTAAAGCTAACCATAGATCTGAAGAGGCATTACCTTTCTCTTCGAGATCAAATATCAATTTCTTTAAATTATACTGATCTTCTTCATCAATTAAAAACCACAAATATGCCAACAAAACAGAGTGTGAATCAGGTTCTAGTTTTAAAGCTTTTTCAAATGCATAAATTGCCTTATCATGCTCTTTAAAATGAACATGATTTTGTGCTTTAATTATCCAATAAAGCGCTTCATTTTCAAATTGTTTATCTTCACCATTGAGCTCATACTCTTTAAAAACAGAAGCTAAACGATCATACTTTTGATTATTAATAAGAATATTCAGATAACTCATAAATATATATTTTTTATGGAATTTTTTATACCCACGATAAGCGACATCAGCTAAAAGATCTGTCTCTTGATCAAAGTATTGCAAAATTCTTTCATAATCAACAAGCCGTGCTTCATTACGTTTAAAGAGGGTTTTAGACGCATACGCCGAGGTATTAAAGTCTTCTAAATACCATCCAATATCACTAATCTCTCGATAATAAGCCGTTTGGTTTCCTTCATGAGTTAAGAGATCTGCATGTAATAATACTTTATAAGACTCTTTAATATTTTGTTTTGTAAAGTAATAATAGGAAAGAAGTTGCGCCAAATCAGCACTGATATTTTCTTCTTTTAATATCTTGTCAACAACACGCTCTGATGCCTCGATATCTCCTAGATTAATATTGATACGAAGGGCCTCTTGTAGTGCAAAGAGATCAACTTTTTTTTGATCATAAAGTGTCTCTAAAACTTCAGAAGCCACTTCGGGTTCACCTACCTTATCGTAGATAAAAATAAGATTTTTAATATTTTCATGACTAGGATTTTCTTCTATCTTCTCTTTTAATAAAGGTGCTGCTATTGTATATTGGTAGGTACTTAATGCATACTCTAAGATATCATCACCCAAGGCTTTATCACGGGTTGTATTATAGATATAGAGCCTATGATTGATTGCTTCACTACGCTTATCTAGCCACTGAGAAATTTCTGCCATTTTACTGTGCCAGTACAAAGAGTTTGGATATTTTCTAATCGCCTGTTTCGCGACCTTATAGGCATTTTTTAAATCAGATGAGTAGGTAAACACCTGATACATAAGACGTAGTTGCTCATCATCTTTTGATTGTACTTTTGAATTTAAACTATAATTTAACCTAGGTTTTTCTATCCTATCTTCTTGAGCATCTTTTTCTGGTTTGGTATCAAATCGATAAGCATAACTCGTAACAATCATGGATCTTGGAAAATCTTCAAGATAATTTTTTTGTTCATTCTGACTCAGTTTATAGTTATCATAACATCCACATCGGAGTGCTTTATATCCTGAAAGCGAAAAAATTCTACACGAATCATTATCTAAAAGCGTTTGAATCAACGCACTCTTCTTAATTTTTCGTGCACTTTTTAATTGTATAGAATAACATGTTTTTTTATCACTGACTTTAGGCTCTGTTTTTTTAATGACACTTTGTGTTACTTTTGTATCAACTGCTTTTTTATCTTTATTTGAAAATCGATATCGATACGTACTGCTTACCATAGCTTTAGGATAGTTTTTTTTGTAATGCAAGAGCATTTTTTTACTCTCTTTAAAGTCATTCACACAGCCACATCTAACAGAACTGCTCTTAGCAATAGTAATAATCTGACAATTTTCAGGAACGAAGACATCCGCTTTAGATTGACTTGCTGGAAAACTTAAAAGCTGAACTGAATAGCAGGTATCGGTATCTACTGCAGATAAAGATAAGCTCAAGTACAAGATAATAGCTAAAATTCTCATCTCTTAGCCTTTGCATTTAAAATATCAATAGAGAAACGTTTGGCATCGTTAAGGTTTCCTGATGCAAGATAAATTTTAATAATTTCATTACTTACTTGAGTATTTTTAAGATAATTCGCCTCATGTTGTTTAGCCAATTTTGTAACTTCCTTATATAAACCACCCATCTGTAAACTTTGCAATGCCTTGATAAAATATTTAGCCTTTTTCTGTTTAGATGTCACTTCACTATAGCGTTTCATATACAACTTCGATGAATCTCGATAGTTACCAATAATGAGTTGCATACGTGCTTGTTCATCTATATATTTAGTATCTAAAGCTGCTAACTGAGAGATCAAGGTAAGCGATCTAGCGGTATCTCCGGAAGCAGTACTCACCTCATAAGAGGTCAAAAGCCATTTCTCATTATGTTGCGTATCCCTATTAACAAGTTGATCGACGCAATATTTCTTCTCCTTTTTTTGCTTTAACTCTGAAGCTAAATAGAGGCACTGCTCTAACCAATACAGATCATTATCATCTTTATATAAAGGTTCAATGAATACTAAAGCTTCTTTTTTTTGTGACATACTCATTGCATTGTGATACCATTTTGGAATATCTTTTTTTGCAAACATCTTTTCTAAGGCAACTTGTTGTAGAAGTGAGCGCATCTGCTTAGTATATTTATCTATATATCGTTGTTTCTGTGTTGAATTTTTTCTAGTTTCTAAAAGATCATATTCCAAACGATACACGGTTTGTTGCACCGTATCATCCTCAATAACTTTTAAGGCTCCTAAAATTTTTTCTGAAAGATCATATTTACCCGTCTGTAGACTCACATTAGCCATCGTTAATAAAAGCTCAATATTATCCGGTTCTATTTTCAACATGTTTTCTAAGTACGTTGCCGTCAGATCATAGTTACTGCTTTCAGACAATATCTGCTCTTTTAACATATCTTTAGGATAAAGAATAATTAATATAAAGGTAAAAATCGCAAAAATCGCAGCCACTTCAAAATATGATGCAACTTCTATTTTTTTCTTATTTACATGTAATGATGACATGTATACCCTTGTGCTGCATAAATGATAAAGAGACCGTGCTCTCAACGTGACTCTGTTTCAAAGCCTTTGGCTGAGTATCAAGTTGACACTCCTTGGCTAAGTGATAACGAATCTCAGCAGGGACTTCTCCCTTAAATACTAACTCTATACGCTTATCCTGACGTAATACATGATCTAATGCGACATTAGCATCAATGAGATAGTTTTGATCTTTAGTACTATCGCTTAAAACCAAGAGCTGACTTGAGTGAGCGTCAAGATGAATATAACGCTCATTTTCATGTTTTTTTACACCAACAATTCCCTCAGAGGCTTGAAAATCAATATCTTTATGACCTGATAGACGTAGTGTCTTTAAGTTTCCACTTCCTTTAATAAGCCATGAATCATTGTCATTCGCTAAGGCCATCGTATAAAAATCCAAAACTTTAGGAATATAATAAGAGGTATAAACAGGCATAACGTCTTGCTTCATTGACCACTTATAGACCTTATGCAAGGCGTTAAGCGATGCTCGTTTTGAACCTGAATAAGTATGATAATAGATATCAATAGGTTTTAATCGTCGTGGACTATTTGTCAGTTTAAAGGTCTGTATTACTTTTTTATATCCCCAAAATGGTCCAACCCAGTTATTCGTAAAGACATTTTCATTTTGTGCACCGGTAAAGACTTGATAATAATCCCCACGCTTAACCGAAAATGGATCAATATTGGTTAGCCATGGTTTGTCATTAACAATAACTGTATCACCACCATTAATGTGTAGTATCTCATTTTGGTACATATATTTTAAAGTCTTTTCAGATGGGACACAGTCCCCACTCCAAAATATCATATTAGCCTTTTTATTTTTAGGTGTGAGTCGTTTGTTGATATAGGCTAATGAACCTGAGATTTCACGATCTAAAGAAAAATCGTAATTTTTCACATCTAAACGATACTTGGCATCTAAATTATCGTCAATAATTTTTCCCCAAAAGAAAGGGTGGGTATAGGTATGTGAAACAGGTTCAATATGCTCTAAAGCAAAAATCTTTCGTGCTGTATCTTCAAGTTGATCAGATATGTCACCATCATCATCTTCACCATCAACACCATAAAGTCCATAAGGAGCTATTTCAGCTTCAATAATGGATATGGATTGCGGAATCTTGTACTGTAAAAAAATATCTTCATACAATACATCTGCAGAAAATTTCTCATCATTCCATTCCGCTCGATTCATGAAACCATCACCATCCATGTGTACAAAGAGTAGACGTTTTCCATTTTCTGTAGTTGGATCAGGAGCAGCTAATGGTTTCAAACGCAAAGCATCTTTAAATAGCTTAAAAGGGTTCACAGCCCATAAGGAATTGTCAGAAACTTGAATCGTTGATGCGCCACCAAAGGCATAGCCTCCCCAAGGTGTAATTGCTGCTAGCGTTGAATTAAAATCTTTAGAATATATTTCACACAGTTTTTTCGCATTTTTAGGATGAAAAGCATAGCTTGTAATCTCATTATGAGGAAATATTTCAAAATCCATATAGGCTTCATCGACTTTAAATTTCGTTTTACGCTCTTTATTTAAGAGAGGTTTTTCCTCAACTACAATATCTAATAGTTTAAAGATTTTTCCATGCTCGTATGGATTTAATCCTCTAAAAATGAGAACTTTTAAATCATTTTTTAAAATTTTTTCAATAAAAATTTCAAATTCAGATGAGTTCTTTGTCGCATAGTTTCCATTTAACCAGAGGATGACACCTGCATATTGCTGTAGTTTTTTTTCTGATATTGTCTCGGTATTAATATCGTATAAAACGGGAATATACCCAAGATATTCAATGGGAACAACGGTATTATTAAAAATAGAAGTATATAGTTTATCATTATTGTCTTTATCAAATGAGCTACTATCATACACTAAAAGCAATTCACGTTTTGTAGGATTTTTACTACTACTTCCTAGTCTAAGATGCTCACGATCACTGATATAGGGAATAATATTCAATGCTTCAAGTTTTTCTATCGTAGTTACAATAGCCTTTGATTTCGCATCAGAAATATATTCAAGTGCAATCACTGGTATTTCATACGCTTTGACTTTTTCAAGGGACAAGAGTAGAGATTCACGTTCCTCACGAGAGACTTCATAATAACTAAGATCTTTAGAAGAAAAACCTTCAAAAAGTGACGCAACAACTAATGCTTCAATATTTTCTGATACTTCATCAAGAAGATCAAAACCCTTATGAATAATAATTTTAACCTTAGGGTAGCGTTGATGAAGATCTTGTACAAAAGCAACAAAGCCTTTTCGTATTGCTTCGCGTTTTTCATCGCTCAAGTTAATATCTTTATAAACGTCTAAATGTGTGAAATAAAAATTTTCAAAACCTTTATCTAGAAGTGCAAGAAGAATATTTTCATATAAAAAATCTCGATACGCTTCATTAGAAAAATCCATGATCATAGATTTATCTAGGTTATTTTCTCCTAATATCCAGCTTTGCTTTAAGGCGTTAACATTAGCCTTACGTTTTCCTAAACTGACCTCAGCATAAATATTGTGTTTATAGGTTCTAAATCCATGAGTAATCGTATTGACTTTTTCAGGATTCAAGATAATATAATCATGGATACCCACAAGTGAGTACGGTACATCATCTCCATAATAGACAATAGCACTTTTAGATGTTAATGATGCATGAACGAGATTACTAAAGAACAATAGTACAACAATACTATATAAAATATTTTTCATCTATGACGCCTTCTTACATGTAATAGAGATTTTAAGCTCTTTTTCTTTCTTGTAAGATATTGACAAAACACCATCGATTAATTTTTCATCATCAGGACGTGGTACCACATCATAGCTACAGTCGTGTGCAATGTGATAACGTATTATTGCAGGTACTTCACCTTTAAATTGAAGATCTATCTTTCTATCATTTCGTACCGTATCTTTTAACGCAACATTAGCGTCAATAAGGTAATTTTGATCGGACTCATTATCATTTAAAACAAGTAGTTGGCTCTTGTTATGATCAAGGTGCACATACTGAATAGAGTCATGTTTTTTAATACCAACAACACCTTTTGAAGCTTTAAAATTGACAGAAACCGACTTAGGCACTCTCAGTGTTTTAAGATTGTCATCTCCTTTAATGAGCCATGTGTCACCTTCGTGTGCTAATGCAATATCGTAAAAATCCATAACTTTGGGAATATAAGCAGAAGTATAAATTGGCATGGTATCTTGTTGTATTGCCCATTTTAAAACTGTATCTAATGCTTTCAATGATGCTTTTTTAGAACCGGAATAGGTATGAAAATAGATATCGATAGGTTTAAAACGCTTTGGAGAGTCTGTCAGCTTGAACGTTTGAATAACCTTTTTAAAACCCCAAAATGGTCCAAGCCAATCATTAGTATAGACGTTTTCGTTCTGTGCACCGGTAAAAATTTGATAATAATCACCTCTACGAATACCATAGGGAGCAATACGACTTAGCCAAGGATTGGCATTGGTAATCGTAGTGTCACCCCCATTAATATGCAAAAAGTCATTCTTATACATATAGTCTAAAGTACTCTCAGTAGGAAGACAATCCCCACTCCAAAATATCATCTTAGCTGTTTTGTTTTTTGGAGTTAGATTTTTATTAATATAATCCAGTGAACCACCAATTTCTCTAGCTAAGGAGAAATCATAATTCTTAACTTTTAGACGATATTTTTCATCTAAATTATCATCAATGATCTTATTCCAAAAAAAGGGATGCGTAAAGGTATGTGATGCAGGTTCTACATTCTCTAAAGCAAAAATATCTCTTGAAATATTTTCAAGTTCTAAAGAGATATCTTTAGTTTTATCTACAGTGGCTCCATATAAACCATAAGGTGCCGTTTCACCTTCAATGATGGACAAAGACATTGGAATATTATATCGTGAAAAGATCTCTTCATATAAGACTTCTCCTGAAAAAAGCTCAAGATTCCATTCCGCACGATTCATAATGCCATCACCATCCATATGAACAAAAAGCAGTCGTTTCCCATTCTCTGTTGTTGGGTCAGGTACCATTAAGTCAGGTAGTCTCAAGGCATCTTTCATAAGTTTAAAAGGGTTTGCAATCCAAAGGTCCTCGCCTTGCATTCTTAATGTTGTCGTCCCCCCAAATGCATACCCTCCCCATGAGGTAATAGCAGCTATCGTTGAGCTTTTCTCTTTTGTAATAACTTCAACAATTTTTTGAGCATTGTCAATGGAAAAATAATAGTTTTGATTAGGAATAAATGGATCTATCTCATATCCCATATAAGCATCATCACTAACCAGTTTAGCGGCACTTTCATAGGTCTGGGTTATTCTCATCTCTGAATCAGAAACTTTTATAATGTTAATCTGTAGTTTATCAAATAAAGAGGTGTGTAATTGAGGGATTAAAGTATTGATAAATAACACTTTTAACTGACTCTTTAATAAGGCTTCTATGTGTTGTATAAAGGCTACAGAGTGATGGAAATCACCACTCATCCAGACAACAGCTCCAGCATAACGCTTTAACTTTGAAGGAGAAAACATTCCAAGCGATATGTCATGTAAAATAGGGACATAGCCCATATATTCTAAAGGCGAAGAGAGTTGTAGAAATGCAGCAGAATAAACACTATCATCATCTTGAGTATTATCAAATTCTGTTCCATCATAGAGCAAAAGAACTTCTCTCTTTTGCGCATTTTTTGAGGATATTCCCACTTCAACTAAATCACGATCTCCAATGTAAGGAATAAGCCCAAGCTTTTCAATCTCTTTTACCGTACTCTTTGCAATGTCACCTTCCGTATCTTCTACATAATCAAGAGCGATAATTGGCTTATTGTAGGCTTGTATCTTTTTTACTTGAGCAAGTAACCATGACCTGTCTTCTTGAGAAACATCGGTATAACTCAGATCTTTTGAAGAGAGTCCTTTAAACAGAGATTCAAAAAGCACCCCTTCAATGGAGTCATGAATGTCATCAATAATTTCAAACCCTCTATTGACAATAAGCTTTGATTGAGGATAACGTTGGTGAAAACTCTTGATAAAACGAATCAAGCCTTCTCTCATCACTTTACGTTCTTTATCGCTCTTAGCCACAATATGATAGGAGTCTAAAGTATCAAAGAAAAAGTTTTGAAATCCTTCAGCTCTCATCGGATCAAATACCTGTTCAAAGAGAAAATTGTGATAAGCTAGGTTTGAAATATCAAGAACTTTAGAACGCCATATCTTATTTTCACCTAAAATCCACTCCCTCCTAATATCAGCATAATAATTAGCATTTGATTCCACTTCACCGATACTCGCATACGCATAGATATTCTCTTTATAGGTTTTAAAACCATGTGTTGCAGTATTCACATGAGAAGGCTGTAAAATAATATAATCGTGAATACCAACAAGAGAATAAGGAACATCATCACTATAATAAACAACTGCACTCTTAGACGTTAATGAAGCGTGAAGCGTCAATGTAGAAAATATAATAATACTTAGAAGTCTAACGCAACATAAATGTTTCATAATCAATCTCCCTCATTTCACGTCTCACTACTAAAATACTCACAGTAAAGACAATGAGTAAGGCTACGGCATAACCATACCCAAACATGGCCGGTCCTAAATAGATCGAGATAAATGTTAACACCCCATTAAGAACAAAAAAAGCTAAAGCAAGCTGCATAGCGATCTTACGACGATCTAAATAGTACAAAATAGCCATTACTGACATAAATCCCAACTGTAACAAAGCTCCCACGGTTAAAATATAAAAAAGTCCTAAATAGAGCTGTGGGATATGAAGCATTTCAAATAAGGCAGGAGCACTTAAAAACAAGATAATATTGACAATACCTTGCATAACAAGAAGTTCACGAATAGCATGACGAATAATATCTACCATTTCATCACGATACTGCTGTATGATTTCTAAAGTTCCCCCATTACGAACTGCATCAAAAAAAAGCTCATATTTTTCGGCAAAATCTGCCTCTAATCGAAAAAAGAAGATCGCCATTCCTGGCAAAATTGAAAGATAGGCAATAAAAATCGGCATATCATAGACAACAGAAGCATTAAGCTCCCCAATGACCGTGTAACCCGTTAAGGGGTGGTACCAAAAAATAAACTTATCAACCCATGCCCCTAAATTATAAAAAAGTCCCGCAAAACCCAAAGACCAATAAAATGTTTTTCTATTAAAAAAGTCAAAACTAATCAGCTTTGTTGAGTGATAGCTTTTTGTAATTAAAGTCATTAATATTACAAGTAACACCGCATTACCAATAAAAAAGATTGAAATCAATATTTCTAAGGTGTCCCCATAAAGAAGTGAAAGGAGAATAATCAATCCATAGGCAATACCATATGCCATTAATACACTATGATAATACTTTAAGCTTGCTGCTAAAATATTAGAGACCCAAACACCAGAGAGAACTAGAAACGTTGACATCGAGCTCACTATAAAAAATGTACTTTGCTCTTTAAATACAAAAAGCATTAAGGGCAACACCACAGGAAATCCAATCGCCCAAGTCACTAATAAAGAGCCATAATAAGAAGGTAAAACTTCATTTTCACGTTTCGAAAAAATCAAGTCGGCTATATAACGGGTAAAAGGTAGCTGAATAAACCCTGTAATAATCATACTTGATGCTAAGGCAATAGCGTAGGTAATTACAATCTGATACTGCACGGTATTGCTACCATTACCCATAGTAGCTACATTAATAAATCCTACAACGATAATAGCAATAATAGAAATAACCCATGGACCAGAACTTAATAGTGCAGAGTAACTATATACTTTTGCAATTGAGAGTAATCTATCGGGCTTAAGTACCCGTCGAAGCTCAAATCCTATTCCCGCCATTACGCCATAGCCTTATTGTATATTTCTCGGTATGTTGATAAAAACGTATCTTGTCTATAAAAACGTTCCACCCGGGCCAATGCCGATTTCTGTGCTTGCTTCCATAAGGCTTCATCAGATAAAAAACGAATATAACTCTCGGCTAATGCCGCAGGATTTGCAATTGATGTCACATCACCTGCCTTACCTAACGCAATATCTTCTTCTCCCAAACCACCAAAAATAAGATCCTTACAGCTTCCAACATCTGTGGCAATACAAGGGACACCTGCAGCATAACCTTCTAAAATTGTCAATGGCATACCCTCACTAATAGAGGTTAATGTCAGGAGGCCAGTTTGAGGCAGGATATCTTTAATATTTTGAAACCCTTTAAAGAAAAAATTATCATTTAATCCCAAAGTATTGACCATATTTTCACATTCTGAAGCGTACTCTTCATCCTCATCCATAGGACCAACAACCCAAGCCTCAATATCGGGAATTTCATTGGCAACAATACGAATAGCGCGAATAAATGTTTTAATATCTTTAATAGAGACAACGCGTCCAATCAAAGTAATTACTTTAGGAATGCTATCGCCACGATTTAAATACGACTGCCGTAAACCATCAACATCAACACCATTAGGAATAACCATAGTTTTAGATTCATCTGCACCAAATCGTACTTGGATGTCTCTAGCACCAGAAAAAAGTGATAAAATGGGGTCTGCTCGTGTGTAACTAAACTGCCCAATTTTTTCAAAGAATGTGACCCACATCTGCTTAATGTAGTTAAACTCTTCTGGCTGTTTCAGAAGCATTGGCTTTTGAAAATCAATCCAATCAGCTGTTAACATATCAATCTTTCGCTCACGTGTATAAATCCCATGTTCAGTCAAAATATAGGGTGTATTCGTATTATACGAAGCTAAGGCTCCTAAAAAACCTGCATAGCCTGTTGATGGACTGTGTAAAATCTTACATGTAGGTAATGTTTCAACAATTTTTGCTAACTTCCAAATAGGTTGGTGAATATTTTTAACCGTCCAAAAATAATCAATAAAAGGGACATCCGGACAGTTCTTTTTATACTTATCATTAATAAATTCCCAAGACTGTTTTGAATGCAAAAAATGTTCATGCGTCACATCTTTAGTATAAAAATTAATATCTTTCATAATATCAGGAATCGCTGCATTGTGCTTTTTAAAAGAGTGATAGAGCGTTTCGACACTCTCAAAAGCGTCAATATCTTTACGACGTTTATTCTTTTCACCCTCATTTTGAGCATCAATATCGTCAAAAAGGTAATGAACTTCGAGATGCGTTAAATTGTCGGGAATTTTATAAAGAATATCGCCATAATCACTTGCAACAGCACCTAGAAATACAATGCCAAAATTCAGATCAGGCATTCCCGATATTAATTGGTGTACCCAAGAGGAGACACCACCGCGAATATAGGGATAGGTACCTTCTCCAAAGATCATGACATCAACATTGTCACTTTGACGTACATAGTGACTCATGCGCTTTTCCATTGTTCAATAATTGGACTTAAAGTACTATTTATCTTTAAATTCTTTGAGCTATTTAAAAGCGCTTTAGTTGATCTAAAGTTTTTTTGATTAAAAAAGATCTCTGCTAAATAGGGATAGGTATACGAACTCTCTCCCTCTTCTTCAATGACAATAGCAAAACAGGTAGAAGCATCTTCATACCGTTCTAACATTAAGTAGACTTTGCCGAGTAAGATATTAATATTCATATGGTTCATATTATGATTTAATACAATTTTTGCATATTTTTGTACTTCAGTAAGAATAAATTTTTTCAAATCTTCATCTGATAGCTCAAAGTAAACCATATCCCAATAAAGATAAGCCAACTCTTCTGCCAATATTATACGTTTTTCATCCTCTGTATCAAGCGCATTCAACTCTGTAAGTTTTGTGTGGATACTTTTATTAATTCCACGCTCCATTTTATCAATAATTGCGAAGCTATAGAGTCTGATTTCATCATCCTTATCAGAAAGACTGTTTTTAATAAGTGCCACATTATTCTGTGTAATATTATCTGCCATTGAAACTAAAGCTTTCATCTTAAGCGCACTAGATGCTTGTCCATTGCTCAAAAGATCGCTCATCGATCCTTCTCCAAAAATACGTTCGATCTCAGGAAATTCAGTTTCAAACTCGACCATATTGATATAACTGATATTATTAAGTACTTTCTCATACTTTACATGTAAGAGATAATAGATTAACCATGCAGTAAAAAAAAATCCAGCGATGGGCACTGCAATGTTAAATAAAAAGAAAAATCCTATTAATGAATAGGTATGATCTTCAAATCGTTTTTTTAAAAAAATCGTGGCGAAAAAAGCAACGACTAAAGAAGCTAGAGCATGGATCACATAAAATTCAGTGATGGATTCAAAGAACCAAAATTGGGCTAAGTTCACGCTTTATGTCCTGTAGATTCTTCAATTAAAGCTTTTTGAGAGATATCAAAAGTTGAATGACGAATATCACTACTATTTTCATCTAAATCTAAGATCGTGTAGCATCGATTTACAAAATTTACCGTAGAAGATTTATCAGCAAATGGAAATAGTACCGCAATAAAATGTTTTTCATCATTCGAATAAGAGCTCATCACATCTAATGAACGTAGATTATTTCCTATACAATTTAGCATCTGATGCTTCAAAAGATCACTAGAAATATTAAAAACTAATACAGATGATTCGATACTAAACTTTCGATTCATTTCAGAAAGTCGATACATCTCAAAACGAAAATTTTCTTGAAAATGATAGAAAAAATCAGATAACTTATTTAAAACTTTCAATTTCTTAAGTTCTTCGAAGAGGTAGGTCACCAAAATAGCCAAAATAATCAGTGTATCTTTATTAAAAGACATAAAAGGCATTTTTTCAATGATTAGCATACCGACAATGGTATCATTTGATAGTGCTGGGATGACCGCAAGGTAATCACTGTCATTATAGACTTCATCACTACTGACATAGATAGGCATCG
Source organism: Campylobacterota bacterium (assembly GCA_034659135.1). Taxonomy (GTDB): domain Bacteria; phylum Campylobacterota; class Campylobacteria; order Campylobacterales; family Sulfurimonadaceae; genus S010-53. The sequence goes on along the minus strand of JAYEGP010000056.1, from coordinate 2,457 downwards.
CCTTTTCTAAAGCAACTTCTATCATGATATCATCATGATTAAAGTGCTTTTTATCTTTTGTACTCGCCACGATATCAAGTTTTAATTTTTTATTTACCTCACCTAAATAGACCTCTTCAATATGCAATGTTTTTTGTAAAAGTATCAAAAAGTCACTATAGCTATCTTTTTTATTAGTTTCTGTATAATTTTCTTTAATCAAACGTATTGAGTTACGTAAGCTCATCGGTTTAGTGACATAGCTTTTTTCAAGCTGATCATGAGAAATCTTCAACATATAAAATGCTTTTCCTAACTCAGCTAATTTGAGTTCAGTAAACTTTGATTCAGTCATATATTTATCTATTGTACGTTGCCAATAATAATGGAACTCACCAAATATCAATACTAAAACAGATGCTTTTAAAAATGTACTGTAATCAAATTCAGGATAAGTGATTTTCATAAAGGTGCCAATGATAACGATAGCAACTAAACCATTACCTGCCCCATGAAACAGTGTTATCATCGCAAGAATAATAATGATAAAGGTGATGCCGTTTTTTATCATACAGATATCAGTAGGATCGATAAAATACCCTACAATAAGATAGATTCCCATAATGGCTATCGTTTCAAAATAAGAAAATTTAGCAAGGTAGAATCTTACCTTATTCGTTAATAACATGTGACATACACCTTTGTAATTATTAGTTTAAAAGAAACTATTTTTTACTTCTTTTTATTATTTATCTGTTTTTCTTTAGTGTCACTAAGGTCAACATCTATCATTGATTCTATTAAAGCTTGAGCCGTTGTTCCAATGGATGCATTACCCCAACTATTATCGGATCCTGTCGCACTCCAAACAACTTTTGCACTTCTAACATCAATAAGTTTAAACTGTAAACTCACTGCAGGTTCACCATCGATCCCTGTTTTATAACGCCATTCACTCACGCCACCAACTAAAATATAGTCGCTATTACTGCTTTGCGCTTTAGCAATTCTATTTTCTAAAGACATATTTAAAAAATCTGCATCAATCTGATTTTCTATATCAAAGCCACGTGCTAACAAAACACCTTCTGCTATGTTTGATGCTCGCATCCCTGCTTGTGGGGTATCTGTATAGTTTTCTAAGGCATAAAGTACTATCTTTTTTGAAAAACTTTCACTTGGAATATCACTATCAGTAGCGATCTTCATTCGCGAACATCCAGTAAAAACTAATAAAACTAATAAAAATGAGACATAATACTTCACGAAGCATTCCTTTGAGGTGATATGATTGCGAATTATACAGGATTATTGTATCAAAAATGTATCCCTTCATTAGATATCTAAATCATCTATTTTTATTAAGTTCAATCAAATATTCCAAAAGTTTGTTGAAATAAGTAGGTAATTCATTCCAAGGTCGATCTGTGACATATATCTGAGCACAATTCATTGTGACAGCTTTATCTACAGCATCTTTCATAGACGACTCAGGAGTATCGTATATTAAAGCGGTAAAGAGATAAGATGAATGATTTAAGAGATAAGGCTTAGGGGTGAATGGCACTAACTTAAGCAATTTAGCCCATAAAACAGGGCTGTAAAATACTACATTTAAAGTATCATATTTATTGTATTCTTTATAGTAGTCCCTACTTTTGGGGCATAAGACAAATAATAATCAACTACTACAATTATGGAGTATGCTTTTAATCCCTTGTTCTTGGGGTTTTTGTGCTTAAGTTAGTGCCATTCGGCTTAGGGGTATAATATTTTAATTTATCATAACTATTTTCAAAAATCACTATCTGTGTAGCGGGAGCATTTTTTCCAAGAATATAAGCGGCATCCGTGGCCATTCCAGGATTAAGAATTGAATAAGGAGTTTTGCTGTCTCGTGTTAAGAAATCTCTTAATGACTGATAATATTTTAAATCTTTCCCTTGATACGTCACTTCATCAAAAAAAATCCCTTCAATATCAAGAAGACTTTCATAACTTGAAATATTTTTTTCTACTTCTCTTAAAGATCGTTTGGTGTAATTTGTATAAACATAACCTAAAATTGTCACCTTATGCTTTTTTAAATCATTGACAGTACCAATCCACTCGCAAGAGAGCGTATCAAAATCTCCATTATTTGGATTAATGATAGCTGTTATATCAAGATGAGCACTAGCATTCATGACATCTTGATAATAGTGTTTTGTCTTATCGTTAGGATACATATAAAGAGGGATTAACAGAGCAATTTTTGACTGACTTAATCTTTTGAATAATCGTAATTTATATCCAAAAAACCAAGCAAGCCCTAAAAAGATCAGTAAAAATAGATAATTCATCTCCAATAACTCTAAAGCATAATGCCCTTGATGGTATAGAAAATAACACCGGCTAAAATAGCGGCTGCTGGAACCGTAATGATCCAAGCAGCAACAATTTTCTTGACGGCATCACGTTTCACATACTTCACTTTTT
>JAYEGP010000055.1:0-5038 GCA_034659135.1 Campylobacterota bacterium | reverse complement strand
ATAGCCATCATCAGTCGTGTACTCAATACTAGTGACAATAGCCATCTCTTCGCCACCTGAGATGAGTGTCGGTGTATCCGATGAGGACCATGTTCCACTGTACTGATAGTGAGGAGAATCATAGGTAAAGGTACTTCTATCAAAGGTCAAAACGGCACTGTTAGCGCTGTTTACATGTAAGCGTAGATGTGAGATATTGTAAGGGGTCAATAGCACTGAGGGTTGTGAGACGTAAGTATCAGGACGCACCTCATTGCCACAACCTACAAAAAATGTTGCACTAAACAACAGCGGTAATAGTATTTTAATTTTCATTTAAATCTCGTTTATTTTATGAATGATCCAGAGGCCAAAGCCTAGGACGATTGTTGATATGACAGCAATAGTAACTGTTCCTGCTTCATGTTCCATTTTTTTTCCTACATGCCCATCGCATCAGCCATTGACCACATCGGTAAAAAGATACCTAGAGCCAAGACCAAGACAAAACCGGCGATTGCCGCAATAAGAATGGGTTCAATCATGGATGCGACATTATCAATAATATTATCATATTTTGTATTATAATACTTTGTAATCTTCTCTAACATCGTATTGAGTGCTCCCGCATCTTCACCCGCTTTTAACATCTGTAAGATCATTCGCTCAAACATCCCTGACTCTTCAAAACCCTCATGAAGTGATTTCCCCTCTTCAATGGCATCGATAATCATAGAAAATTGCTGTTTCATGTAGCGATTTTCAACAACACCTACCGCCGCTTTGAGCGAATCAACGATAGGAATACCCGCATGTATCAAAACATCAAAGATATAGACAAAACGCCCCATCATGGCAAATCTTGTAACCCCACCGACGATATAAATTTTCAGTAGTATCTTATCTGAAATTAGTGCTAACTTAGGGTTTCGCTTGTACATGTAAAGATAGATACTCACTAATACAATGGCGCCAGCAATGATATAAGGGCCATAATAGGTCATCGCGTGCTCTAACCATAAAAGCAATTTGGTAGGAAAAGGTAACTCGGCATTACTGCTTTCAAAAATATCTTTAAACTGTGGTACAACAAAAGTGATCACAACACCAAAAGCAATTGCCATAGCAAAAATGGTCATCATAGGATAGCGCGTCGCTTTTTTAAGCTTGACACGATTATCATGTATGGTCTGCAAAATATCTGAAAGTTTATTGATTGAACTTGAGAGCGTTCCTGTCTGCTCACCAAGATAGATCATGGAAACAGAGAGGTTTCCAAGCTGTTTTTGATAAGGCTTCATCGCTTCAGTCAGCCCTCGTCCCCCTTCAATATCATCACGTACAGAGGTCATGATTGCCACTAACATAGGGTCCTCTGTAGCTAAAACGACCTCTTCTAAACAGAAGTTAATCGGCATTCCAGCATCAAGCATCACGGCAAGCTGACGCAATAAGGCAATATAATTTTCAATATTAACACGTTTACTTTTAATCGGATCATTGTATGAGGCTATAATCTTTTTGACTTTAAGATCTAGTGGTTCTGAGATCTCTTTAAACTTTACCGGTACACCAATCTCAAGATTTTGAAACTGCTTCATCGCCTCTAAACGGTTATCTGCTTCAAGAACAACACTCTTTTTAAGCTGACCAGAACGATAAAGAATTTCAAAAAATTTCATAGTTTATCCGCGTGTAACACGCATAACCTCTTCAAGCGGTATGCTACCCTCAAGCGCTTTTTTCATGCCATCATGCAACATAGGCGTGAAAAGTCCGATCTCTTTTGCCATCTTAGCAATTTCAAATTTATTGGCATTTCCAGAAATCAGCTGAGAGATTTGATCATTAATCTGTAAAATCTCAACAATCATAATTCGGCCTGAATAGCCTGTCATATTACATTTAGGACACCCTTTTCCCTTATGAAAAACAGGATTTTTGGGAAGGTACGCCTCCACCTGTTTAATGAGATTGTGATGGGGTTTATACTCTGCATTACAGTATTTACAATTTTTACGTACCAGACGTTGTGCCACAACAGCAAGTAAAGAATCCGCAATAAGATAGGGTTCTAAACCCATCTGTACCATCCTACTAATGGCACTTGGAGCATCATTAGTATGCAGCGTTGAAAAGACTAAATGTCCCGTTAGAGAAGCCTGAGCCGCGGCATTAAGAGTCTCCATATCACGGATCTCCCCAACCATAATAATATCGGGATCTTGACGTAAAAATGATTTCAGGGCCTTAAAAAAGGTAAAGCCTACTTTTTCATTCACCTGCACCTGCTGAACCAGAGGAAGTTGATACTCTATGGGGTCTTCAACGGTTAAGACCTTATTCGCCAAACTTTTAATCTCATTGAGCGCGGCATAAAGGGTTGTTGTTTTACCACTACCCGTTGGCCCCGTAATCAGTACAATCCCAAATGGAGACTTAATAATCGATTCAAAGGCACTTAAGTTTTCATCTTCTAGGCCAAGGTCGTTGAGCTTAAGCAGAATCTTCTGTTGGTCAAGAATACGCATAACAATCGATTCACCAAAGAGTGTGGGTGTTGTTGAGAGACGAAAATCATAACTTCCATCATTAATACGCATCTCAAAACGTCCATCTTGAGCTTTACGACGTTCAGAGATATCAAGATTACCGAGTATCTTAATCCGTGATGCAAGAGCATTATAGATAACAAGCTCAAAAACAAAAATCTCATGCAATACCCCATCAACTCGAGTACGTACCGAGACTTCATGGGCATCGGGTTCAATATGAATATCACTCGCATTTCTAACAATGGCATCTTGAATAATCAAGCCAATAAGCTTCATGACAGCACTCTCATCACTCTCACTTTTGTAGCCCTCTTCTGAGATCTCACGCTTGACCTCTTCAGCAATTGTCTTCGTGTTTTGGATAATCTCAATACGCTGAAAGATATTTCTAACATCTTCATCTAGGGCAAGAAAAAGTTTTACAGGCTTGGAAATTACAATACGTTCCAATGCTTCAAGCGCATCATAATTAAGAGGGTTAGAGGTTGCGATATAGATATACTCTTCATCTTCTCGAATCGGAATCGCCTCTGCATTTTCAAGCACATGGTGAGGATAGCGACCGATAAGTTTAAAATCGAGCTCTTCTCCGTAGATATCAATAAACTCTATCTTTAGCTGTGCTGAGAGTTCTCTAGCGATCTCTTTATAGGTGACTGCCCCTTCTTGAATCAGAACCTCACCAAGTTTTTTTGTAAAATTTGACTCTTTTTGAATAGAGAGTGCCCGCATAAGCTCATCATGAGTGATAAGCCCTTTTTCTACGAGAAGATCTCCTAAACGTACTGCTTGTTTAATCATTATCGGTACCTATGTTGTTGTATTGTTCCATCACTAAAGCGCATATCAATGGCCATTTTTCCTTTTTTACTCGCATCAATATAGACGCTATAATGAATACCTTCATCTTCGAAAGTAATCCTTTTAGGACTTTGACTCTCTAGCTTAAATGCCCCATCTCTAGCTTTAATAAATGCTTTTGAAAGAGGATGCTCTATCACAGGCAGTGCAAAAGAAGAGATGTTTGCATCATCGTGTAAAAACTGCTGCAAAAGACGTTTTTGCAACACTAGTGATGAAAATATAGAGGCGCTCGCGCGTGCTTCTTTTGTATAGAGCAGACGACTCTGTATCATGCCAAGTGTATCAATATAATCCGCCTTTAGACAGGCCATACCTATAATGGCAAGTAACTTTTCATCTTTTTCATTGTTGGAAAAAATCCTCTTTCCAATCTGACACGCTTTTTTATACGACGCATAATTTTGCTCTTGATAGTATTGATTAAAATCACTATATTCATCAGCAAACAAAATACCTATCAAGACTAAAAAACTCACTAAAAAGCGCATCTATTCTCCCTCATTCCACATCATCAATAAAACTTCAGCATCTTTTGAACTTTTATTGCCAAGATAGAGACGCAAGATATCTTTGGCACGATCACGTTTGCCTCGTGCATATTCTGATTTGGCATACATAATCCACGCACTGTCAAGCTCTTTATCAAGCATATTGGCTTTTTTAGCCCATGCGGATGCTTTAGAGTATTTTTTCTGATCATAATAGACTTGCGATATTTTCAATGCCAGCGGATATTGCGGCTCCTTCTCATATTGCTTACTTAAGTCCTCGATACTGACAAGTTTTTTTGTGCTTACATGTAAAGGACTCTGTGGTGCTTTAAGCCTTGCAGGTTTTGGCTTTTGCAGCTCTTCTTTTTCTATCTTGACTGTTTTTTTAGGAGCAACACTCACAATATCTCTCTCTTTTTTTGCATAATTGGAGAGATAACTTTCATCAATATTGACCTCATAAGCAACATCTTTGCGTATCGGAGTTTTCACAAGCTCTTTTTTCACCTCTTCGATAACAACCGGCTCACTTTTTGCTACGACAGGCGCTAGAGTGACTTTTTCTACGACTACAGCCGCTTCTTTTTTGATAAGAGCTGTTTTTACAACAGGAGTCACTATCGGCTTTATCGTTACCCTGCTCTCTTGCTCAGATATAAAAACATCCGATTCAAACACCCACGCAAGTGCAAGTATAAGTAAAAGTAAAATAGAGACAATACCAACTCGCTGCAATAATTTCTTACGCTGATATGCCTTACAACGTTTTAAAAGTGAATCAAAATTATCATGCATCGATGCATCCCATATCGATAGCTGCCATCATCACAACACACTTATTTGGCGTCGTATACGCTTTGAGTGCATTTGTCTTTGCATGCTCCATCAATGAAAAGATACGTTTTAGTAGCTGTTTAATCATTCTAAAATTGCCTGCTGCGTAAGCACTGAGTAAGGCTAACTCTTTAGGTTTAAAAAGTTCTGCAAGATTTCCAAGCTCATGACGCAAAAGTTGTGATTCGAGGTAATGTTTGACTTCATTAGCCTCTAAAAGACCAATGGTGACAACACGATGATCTCGAGATGCAAAATGTGGTTTTTTGAGCACAGCTTCGCCATCCTCACGATGCATTGAAAGTATAAAACGAA
>JAYEGP010000054.1:0-5038 GCA_034659135.1 Campylobacterota bacterium | reverse complement strand
TACTTGAGCTTTTTTAGTTAAATTCAAGGCATTTTGTAATGCTTGGTCTGGATTTTTTACCTCAGATTTTTCTGTATGTACAAAGTTTCTTTTTTGTGGTGTCAATTGTGATGAACTGACCTGTTTAGCCATATTAAGTAGTGGTTGAGGTTCTTTACTTTGTTGTGCTTGTGGCGTCGCTTTAGGATAAGAGGTGTCCTCTAAGGTTATTTTTTCAAGATTAACACCGAGTTTTTGTGCCAATTCACTTAAGCCCTTAAGCGTTTGTGGTATTTTTTTAATATCAATGTTCTGCTCTTTTATAATAGTATTGATCTGCTCTTTAAGATAGCCTTTTGCCATATTGACTACTAATTTAATCTCATTGGCATCAAGAGTATTAATCATTTTAGGATGTAAGAATGCCATATCATCTTCTAGTGATGAACTGTTTTGAGCAGGAGTATCTAAACTTTTACTCTCAGCAACTTCAAGCGTTTCACCCTGCAAAAGATGCATTAATGTCATATCTTTTAATGGCACATTTTTACTATTGCCTTCATCTGTTTTCACCACTTCATCGTTTGATGCAACTTGCGAACTGTGCACCAAGACTTGCGGAGTATTCTGCTCTATACTTTCATTTTTCAAAGTGACAACACGAGTTGAAAACGCTTCACTTTCTATATCCGTCTCAAGGTTAAAAGCTTCTAGAAGTTTTGAAAACTTCTCATCATAGCTCTCTTTTTTACCTAATAAAAGCTGGGATAAGCCCGAGGGTTCTTTCGTCTCTTTCGCATTAACAACGATCATAACCGACTCCTCTTACATAGATTTAATAACGATATAAAGCAATAAGCATTCCATCTCCTTTATATGTAACTTTTTGAGTACTCGCAAAGCCTTTTTTTAATATAAAAACCTCTTTTTAACAATTTTTTGGGTAAAATCGCGAAAATTCTTCTCCTCTACAATTTGGAGTCACAAGGTAAGCCCTTTGCAAAAGATACGAAATATTGCCGTTATCGCGCACGTTGACCACGGTAAAACAACATTAGTTGATGGTCTATTACAACAATCAGGAACATTTGGTGCTCACGAGCATCATGATGAGAGAGCTATGGATAGCAATGATCTTGAGAAAGAGCGTGGTATTACCATTCTTTCTAAAAACACTGCTATTCGTTATTTAGATCACAAAATTAACATTATTGACACTCCAGGTCACGCCGATTTTGGTGGTGAAGTTGAGCGTGTTCTTAAGATGGTTGATGGTGTTTTGGTTCTTGTTGATGCCTATGAGGGGGTGATGCCTCAGACAAAATTTGTTGTGAAAAAGATGTTGGCACTGGGTAAAAAGCCTATTGTTGTTATTAACAAAATCGACAAACCCTCAGCAGATCCTGAGCGTGTTGTTGATGAGATGTTTGACCTGTTTGTAGCGATGGATGCGACGGAAGATCAGCTTGACTTTCCTGTTATTTATGCTGCCGCGCGTGATGGTATGGCTAAGACAGATATGGCTGATGAAGATGGCGATTTCAAATGTATTTTTGAAACGATTCTTAACGAAGTACCCGTTCCTGATGGTAGCCCAGACAATCCTGCTCAAGCGCAAGTCTTTACACTTGATTATGATAACTACGTAGGTAAAATCGGTATTGCGCGTATCTTTAATGGCCGTATCACTAAAGGTGACAATATCATGCTAGCCAAAGCAGATGGTGAGCAGGTGAAAGGGCGTGTCTCTAAACTGATCGGTTTCCTTGGACTTAACCGTATGGAGATTGACACGGCAGAAGCGGGCGATATCGTCGCTATTGCTGGTTTAGAAACGGTTGATGTCGGTGACTCTGTTGTTGATCCGAGTAATCCAATGCCACTTGATCCTATGCACATTGAAGAGCCAACCTTAACCGTTGTTTTCTCCGTTAATGACTCTCCACTTGCAGGAACGGAAGGCAAACACGTGACTTCAAACAAGATCAAAGACCGTCTTGACTCAGAGATGCACACTAATGTTGCGATGCGTTACGAAACTGTCGGTGAGGGTAAATTTAAAGTTTCCGGTCGTGGTGAGCTTCAGATTACCGTACTTGCTGAAAACATGCGTCGTGAAAACTTTGAGTTTGGTATCGGTCGTCCAGAAGTTATCGTTAAAGAAGTTGAAGGTGTTAAGTGTGAGCCATTTGAGCATTTAGTGATCGATGTTCCTGAAGAGTTCGGTGGTACCATCATTGAGCGTCTGGGTAAACGTAAGGCTGAAATGAAATCAATGCTTCCAATGGGTGAAGGATTCCAACGTATTGAGTTTGAGATTCCTGCACGTGGTCTTATCGGTTTTCGTGGCATGTTCTTGACCGATACCAAAGGTGAAGGGGTTATGAATCACTCATTCTTAGAGTTCCGCCCTTATTCAGGTTCTGTTGAGTCTCGCCAATATGGAGCGCTTATTTCAATGGAGGGAGGAACGGCCTTAGCTTATTCTATCTTCAACCTACAAGATCGTGGCTCCATGTTCATTGAGCCGCAATCAAAAGTCTATCCAGGTATGGTCATTGGTGAGCATTCACGTTCAAACGACCTTGATGTGAATCCTATTAAAGGAAAACAGCAATCCAATGTGCGTTCTTCTGGTGCAGATGATGCCATTAAATTGGTGCCACCACGCGATATGAACTTAGAAAAAGCCTTAGAGTGGATTGAAGAAGATGAACTTCTTGAAGTCACACCTGATAGTATCCGTATTCGTAAGCGTTATTTAGATGCAACAGAGCGTAAGCGTCATGCTAAAAAAGTAGCAGGTAAATAATTAATCACTCTTACATGTAAGTGAGGAGTGCCGTACCGAGGATCACTCGGACGGGCTTTTATCTTAAGGAGTGTATGAATAACTATCAATTAATGGCTCGTTAATCGATGAGTTATTAAAAGTATAGAGCTTTCAAGTAAACGGTGAGTAAATCACTAAAATGTGATATCTGGAGAAAGCCATGAAATGGCGTAAACTTAAACAGCAAAAAAAGAGCCCCAACAGTCCCTCCACACCACAAATTATCTATGCCAAATTTTGGTCACGTGTCATGGGCTTTATCACCGATATCTTTATTATCGGTATCCCTGTCAGTATCTTTTTTATGATCGTTTTTGGTCATGATGAGATGAACAAAGCGGGGGCTATTGATGTCATTGTTCAGAGTGAGAATGCGATTAACAATGCACCGGATCCTATGGTCTCTATCGCGCAACTGCTACTCTCTTTGATTATCTATGTCACCATGTGGCGACTGAGTATGCAGACCCCAGGAAAAAAGATGGCACGTACGCTTGTTGTTGATGCTAAAACACTAGAGCGTGCTTCTATCTTTAAATTAACACTGCGTTTTATCGGTTATTTACTCTCAACCTTAACCCTCTTTTTAGGCTTTTTTATCGGCCTATTACGTAAAGATAACCGTACCTTACATGATCTTATCAGTGGTACGGCTGTCATTTATGAAGATAGCAAAAAACCCACCTCTTAGATGGCATTTTTATTTAGCTCTTTTTACTTCTTTTACTTTGCCATTATTGCGATTCATATCATCTTTATTCCCAAAGTTCTTGATATGGTGGGATTTTCACCATCAGAGATAGGCATTATCTTTGCAAGTGCGCCACTGGTACGTTTTATCATCCCTTTTCTCTTTTTAAAAGGTTTACAACTCGGAAGAAACATCTTTAATCAAGCGTTACTTTTACTTTTTATCAGTGCCCTTAGCTTCTATCCTGCTCTGTACTCATTTTGGGGGCTTCTTCTTGCAAACATTGGTTTAGGCATAGGGCTCAGTCTCATTTTACCTTATATTGAAGTCATTGCGCTTGAGCAGATTGGCAAAGAACGTTACGGAAAAATCCGCCTTTTTGGCTCTATTGGATTTATTTTAGTGGCTTTAGTTTTAGTCAAAACATTGAGCTTTCCTGAAGTCGCCATCTATTATCTAGTCGGCGCTGTTTTACTCACGGCTCTTTTTGGGTATAGTATTGCATCACAAGAACTTCATCACACAAGCAGCTCAGAACATAATACAGATAGTGCTTTAAATATTTTTGCGCATCCTTGGTTGTGGCTTGGATTTTTACTCATGCAAGTGAGTTTTGGCCCTTTTTACAACTTTTTTACTATCTACGAAACGGATCATGGCATTAGCTTGGATATGACCATCTATCTCTGGAGTTTTGGAGTCATCATCGAAGTTTTGATGTTCTATTTTCAAGGCCCACTTTTACGTCGTAATCTCTTACATGTCATACAGTTCACCGCGCTCGCCACAGCACTGCGTTGGTTTCTCGTCTACCTCTACCCCGAAAACCTAAGCGTTCTCTTTTTCACACAGAGTCTGCACGCACTCAGTTTTGCACTCTTTCATACGGCTGCTATCAGCTATCTCTTTTCACTCTATCAAGATAAAAAATTAACGCAACAGTTCTTTTTCGGTATTGCTTACGGTTTGGGAGGTTTTATCGGAGCATTTACTTCGGGGTATATTTACGAGTTTTGGCCAGAGTTTCTCTTTCTCTTTGCCGCATTGATGTCACTCATGACCTTTGGAGCTTTTCTCAAAGCTTCAAAGTATCAGACGCTTAGGAATCAGAATTGAATAAAATGTAAATCTAAGCGATTGCTATTTTAGTTCTAGTCACACTATTTTATGAGGAGCATAGCCTTAGCTACGCGACGATTAAAATCGTTTGACTAGGGCTAAAAGAGTACGCTAAGATTTATGTTTTATTTAATTTTGATTCCTTAATAATCAATAATCAATGAGGTCATAAAAGTACGATCAGAGTACTCTTTGCCAGCGGGTGCAAGGTTGGTATAATCAACCTTATAGCTAATACCCATTGAAAACATATCACTGATCTTCGTCTCAACTGCTGTCTTAGAAAAGGCGAAATAGTTATCAGTGTCATCAAAGTCACTACGATAACTCGCCTCTTGAAGAAACTTCAAGTTATCCATAATCTGCCATGCATAGTTGGCTTTAGCACTAAAACCGGTATAATCATTGGATTCACC
>JAYEGP010000053.1:0-5039 GCA_034659135.1 Campylobacterota bacterium | reverse complement strand
ATTTTATAAAAGCAGATAGTAAAAAAGGTTACCGCTATCTTTTAACAAAAGAAGGGATTTTAGAAAAAGTTGCTTTAACAGAAGCCTATATTAAGATTAAAAAAGCTGAGTATGAGGCTCTTCAAAAAAGTCTTGAAGAAGATACCAAAAAGATGAAAAATGCATAAAAAAATAGCAATTATTGGTTTAGGTTATGTAGGATTGCCTCTAGCACACGCTTTTTCAGAAAAGTTTAGTGTTGTAGGTTTTGATATTAATCAAGCGCGAGTTGATGAGTTAAACAGTGGTTATGATCGTACTTTAGAGTTAAATGCTTCACAATTGGCAGAGATACAAGATAAAATTGTCTATACCACATCGCTTGAAGCGCTTAGAGAGTGTACGGTTTATATCGTAACCGTCCCCACTCCCATAGACAAAAACAATCGTCCTGATTTAACACCGCTTATTAAATCATCTCAAGCTATTGGCTCCATCTTAAAACAAAATGATATTGTCATTTACGAATCCACCGTCTACCCTGGTGTTACCGAAGAGGTCTGTGTACCTGAACTTGAAAAGGAGAGTGGTTTAGTATATAACCAAGGCTTTTTCTGCGGCTACTCACCAGAACGTATCAATCCAGGTGATAAAGAGCATACCGTTAAAAAGATTTTAAAAGTCACTTCTGGATCCACTCCAGAAGTTGCTGAAACGGTAGATCAACTTTACAAATCTGTCATTACAGCAGGAACCTTTAAAGCCTCTTCTATAAAAGTAGCCGAAGGTTCTAAGGTTATTGAAAATACGCAGCGTGATGTCAATATCGCCCTTATTAATGAGCTTGCTCTTATTTTTGATGCTATCGGTATTGATACTAACGAAGTCATTGAAGCCGCAAGTACAAAATGGAACTTTATTAAACTTACTCCTGGACTTGTGGGAGGCCACTGTATTGGGGTTGATCCTTACTATCTGACCTTTAAAGCCGAAGAGCTTGGATACAAACCTAATCTTATCTTAGGTGCTCGCCAAATCAACAATGGTATGGGAAAATATATTGCTGAACAGACCATAAAGCAGATGATTAAGCATGATAAGCGTATCAATAATGCTAAAGTGCTAGTTCTTGGGGTGACCTTTAAAGAAAACTGCCCCGATCTTCGTAATACTAAAGTTGTCGATATTATCGAAGAACTCAAAAGCTATGGCTGTCATGTCGATGTTTACGACCCTTGGGTCGATCCTAAAGAGGAGAAAAGCCATTACACTCACGGTATTATTACCAATCCATTTGAAAACACTGTACGCTACGATGCCATTGTCATTGCTGTAGCACACCATCAGTTTTTATCACTTAGTCCCAACGATTTTGAAAAAATTTCGCAAGATGAACCCGTTCTAATTGATATCAAAGGTATTATAGAAAATCCCGCATGGAGACTATAAAATGAATAAAAATTTTGCTCTCATTGGAGCCGCCGGTTATATTGCACCACGTCATATGAAAGCGATTAAAGAGACAGGTAACAACCTTGTAGCAGCACTAGACCCCTATGATGGTATTGGAATTATGGACAGTAATTTTCCTCAAGCTGATTTTTTTACGGAGTTTGAAAGATTTGATCGTTTTGTTGATAAGTGGCATCGTGATACGGGAAACAAGATCGATTATGTCTCAATCTGCTCACCTAATTATCTTCATGACTCTCACATTAGATTTGCACTCAAAAGCGGTGCAGATGCAATCTGTGAAAAACCTTTGGTTTTAAATCCTCACAATATTGATCAACTCAAGATCATCGAACAAGAGACAGGACATAAGGTCTATAACATCTTACAGTTACGTCTTCACCCTTCTATTATCGCCCTCAAAGAAAAAGTAAGTAAAGAACTAGAGATCAACCCCAATAAAGTCTATGATATTGACCTTACCTATCTCACATCACGAGGGAAGTGGTATTTTGTCTCTTGGAAAGGCGATCAAAGTAAATCAGGCGGTATCGCTTCAAATATCGGCGTGCATTTTTATGACATGCTCTGCTGGATCTTTGGTGATGTGAGAGAGAACATCGTACATCTAAAGACTCCAGATGCCAATGCAGGCTCGTTCAAACTCAAACACGCCAATGTCAGATGGTTTTTGAGTGTCAATTATGACTATATTCCTCAAGAGGTTCAAGCCAAAGGGATGACAACCTTTCGCTCGATTACCGTAGATGGTGAAGAGATTGAATTTAGTGGTGGATTCACCGATCTGCACACGCGAAGCTATGAAGAGATTCTTAAAGGTAATGGCTTTGGTTTGGATGAAGCTTATGGTTCTATTAGAACAGTATCAACGATACGCAATCTTGATGCTATTGGAATGAAAGGGGAATACCACCCTTTTGTGAAAAAGGTACTTAGTTAAAATGGCAAAGTTCTTTGCACATGAATCGACCTATATTGATGATAATGCCACCATTGCAGATGATACAAAAATTTGGCACTTTTCACATATATTAAGAGGCTCGGTTATTGGTGAGCGATGCTCTTTTGGTCAGAACTGTGTCGTTGGCCCTAATGTCACAATCGGTAATGGTGTCAAGGTCCAAAACAACATCTCTATTTACGAAGGTGTCGAAATCGAAGATGATGTTTTCTTAGGTCCTTCCATGGTCTTTACCAATGTCATCAATCCTAGAGCTTTTATCACAAGACGTTCTGAATTCAAAAAAACCGTCTTAAAAAAAGGCTGTACCGTGGGCGCCAACGCTACCATTATCTGTGGTGTTAGCATTGGTCGATACGCTATGATTGGTTCAGGAGCGGTTATCAATAAAGATGTCAAACCTTATGCTCTTATGGTTGGTGTTCCTGCCAAGCAAATTGGATGGGTAAGTTGTGCTGGGAATACCTTAGTCTTTAACGATAAGGGCATTGCTACATGTAACTATGATAACTCCCAATATAAAAAAGAAAACAATCATCTCATTAAGTTATAATACTACAATATAAGGAGTAGCAATGGGTGCTGTAACATTAGAAAATTTACCTCACTATACTTATGAAGATTATGAACTTTGGGAGGGAGAATGGGAGCTTATAGACGGTATCGCCTATGCAATGAGTCCCTCTCCTGTGATAGAGCACCAAGATATTAGCGCAAATATATCTTATGAATTAAAAAAAAGACTAAAAAACTGTAGCTCTTGCAAGGCAATACTTGCTGTTGATTGGATTATTGCTGATGATACAGTAGTTTGTCCTGACAATATGGTAGTTTGCAATCAAACTAAAAAAACAAAATTCATAGAAAAAACTCCTGAAATTATCTTTGAAATACTCTCCCCATCTACAAAGAAAAAAGACCGCACAACAAAATATAACCTTTTTCAAGACCAAGGTGTCAAATACTACATTTTAGTTGATCCAAAAGCTAACTTTGCAGAGATCAATATTTTAAAAGATGGCTATTATAAACTCGTGGCTGAGCTCAAAAATGAAAGCTTTACATTTGAGTTAGAAAACTGCACCTTCTCATTTAATTTTACAGATATTTTCGAAGACAACTAAGCAATCATAATAAATGAGAAAAATATATACTTGCCGAGAACTCCGAAAAACTAAAAAGAGATTTTAAGATGAGACTATCAAACTATGAAATACATTCAATTAAACAATCTTTCAAAGAGGTCTTTAAAGATGGCAAAATATATCTTTTTGGAAGTCGTGTTGATGATACACAAAAAGGTGGCGACATTGATTTGTATATTCAAACAGATATCAAAGATAATGCTTTGGAAAAAAAGAATAAGTTTTTAGCAATTTTAAAAGAAAAGATAGGTGAGCAAAAAATAGATGTAGTGATCTCAAAAAATAAAACAAGAGCAATAGAGCAAGAAGCTATAAATACTGGGGTAGAATTGAATTTAGATAAAATAAAACTGCAGAAGTATTTCAATGAGTGTGATAAGCATCTACAACGGATAGAAGAGGCTTATGGTGATATAGATAGTATTCTCCCCTTAAGTGTTGAAAAATACAAAGAATTATCTAAAGACGAGGTTCAAGATATTGACCAATATTTATATAGGTTCTCAAAACTTCAAGACACACTTGGTCAAAAGATTTTTAAGGCTATAGTGAATATTTATGAACCAACTACTGAAGCGATACCATTTTTGGATATGCTAAATTTATTGGAAAAGTTAAGCTTTTTGGAGAGTCATAAAGAGTGGCTAAACCTAAGAGATAAACGAAATAAAATAGCACATCAATATGATGATGAGCCTTATGAGATGACAGAGGCTATAAATGATATACTAAATCAAAAAGATATTTTAAAATCTATTTATTTGAGAATTAAAGAAAAAATGCAAAATTATTTAAAAAAGAATGCTTAAGCCATTTACTCTTTTTATAGTATGATTCAATCATTGAATGAACAAAAAAGGGTTTTTAAATTGGCAGATATAAATACAGATCAAATTGACCTCTTACATGTAATGCAAAAAGTAGAAGATGTGACTTCACAAAAAGAGCTTGCAGAGAGAGTGGGCTTTAATGTTGGAAAAGTAAATTATGTTATAAAAGAACTTTTGGGAAAAGGCTATATAAAAGCCGAAAATTTTGTAAAGTCTTCTAATAAAAGAGCCTATAAATATGTTCTCACAGGAGATGGACTTAAAAATAAAATATTATTAACTGAAAAGTATATAGCTATAAAAAAACTTGAGTATGAAGAGTTACAGGAAAATTTGAATCTTGACAAGCGAAGAGGAATAGCTGTAAATGAGTATGTGATAACAAATATAAAAGAGGCTTTAAAGTAAAATGGTAGATATAGAAAAAATCAAACCTGAAATAATTGAGAGGTTAAAACCACTTAACCCTGACAAAATCATACTATTCGGTAGTTATGTTAATGGTACAGAAAATGAAGATAGAGATAGTTAAAAAAGAAGGATATAAAATGCACATAGTACAGTTAAAATTAGATGACAGTATATATAGTAATGTAATGTTTTTGTTGAATAATTTAAATCTAAAGGGTTTAGAAATTAAAGAAAAATTTA
>JAYEGP010000052.1:0-5106 GCA_034659135.1 Campylobacterota bacterium | reverse complement strand
TGCAATCATTAATATTTTCTTAAAATAAGCTCTACTTTATCTTTATTTCACTATAATTGCGCGTTTAATACTCTCCTGTAATATACGGAAAGTTATTCTACTGGAAATTTTATAAAGGAATTAAAGTATGCCTACAATCAATCAATTGGTTCGTAAAGAGCGTCAACGTGTGATTAAAAAATCAAAATCACCAGCGCTTGTAAACTGTCCACAACGTCGTGGCGTATGTACACGTGTGTATACAACGACACCAAAAAAACCAAACTCGGCGCTTCGTAAAGTTGCTAAAGTTCGTTTAACTTCAGGTTTTGAAGTTATCTCATATATCGGTGGTGAGGGTCACAACCTTCAAGAGCACTCAATCGTTCTTGTTCGTGGTGGTCGTATCAAAGATTTACCGGGTGTTAAGTATCACATCGTTCGTGGTGCACTTGATACTGCTGGTGTTGCTAACCGTACGGTTGCACGTTCTAAATACGGAACGAAAAGACCTAAGAAGTAAGCATTACGCTTAAGTAAATGAAACAGAGATTGAAAGATCTTTGAGTAAATTTAATAAAATTGAAGAAGGAAAACTCAAATGAGAAGAAGAAGCGCTCCAGTACGTGAGATCATGCCTGATCCCGTCCACGGAAGTAAAATTGTTACGAAGTTTATCAACAAAGTTATGCTTGATGGTAAAAAAAGTACAGCAGAAAAAATCATCTACAGTGCACTCGATATTATCAGTTCACGTGGTGAAAAACCAGGTATTGAAGTTTTTAATGAAGCGATTGAAAACATTAAACCTGTTATCGAAGTAAAAAGCCGCCGTGTTGGTGGGGCAACTTATCAAGTTCCAGTAGAAGTTCGTCCAGTTCGTCAACTCTCTTTGGCTATTCGTTGGTTAGTAGATGCGTCTCGTAAACGTAATGAGCGTACTATGGCTGAACGTCTTGCAAATGAACTCATGGATGCTGCAACTGACAAAGGTTCAGCATTCAAGAAAAAAGATGATACATACAAAATGGCAGAAGCAAATAAAGCTTTTGCTCATTACCGCTGGTAATCATTTCGTTATATTGGTGAAGTACACTTTGTACTTCACTTCATCGACCTCTTTTTTGAGTTACATGTAAGGTAGATCAAAAAAGAGGTCACTCTCAGAAACATACAAACTTAAGGTATTTAAAAAATGGCAAGATCTCATAAACTTGAAGATGTAAGAAACATTGGTATTGCTGCGCACATTGATGCGGGTAAAACAACTGCAACAGAGCGTATTTTATTCTATACGGGTGTTGAACATAAAATTGGTGAAGTTCACGACGGTGCTGCTACTATGGACTGGATGGAGCAAGAGCAAGAGCGTGGTATTACTATTACCTCTGCCGCGACAACGTGTGAGTGGTCTAATAAACAGATTAATATCATCGATACTCCGGGTCACGTTGACTTTACTATTGAAGTTGAGCGTTCTATGCGTGTTCTTGATGGTGCGGTTTCAGTATTCTGTGCCGTTGGTGGTGTTCAACCCCAATCAGAGACAGTATGGCGTCAACGTAACCGTTATAAAGTTCCATCTATTGTTTTTGTTAACAAAATGGATAGAACGGGTGCAGACTTTTTTGAGGTTGAGACTCAAATTCGTGAGCGTCTAAAAGGTAATCCGGTTCCTATTCAGATTCCTATTGGTGCGGAAGACCTGTTTGACGGTGTAGTCGATCTTGTAAAAATGAAAGCTATTGTATGGGATAAAGATGCTGCAATGGGTTCTAATTACCATGTCGAAGAGATTCCTGCTAATTTACAAGATAAAGCGGATGAGTATAGAGAAAAACTACTTGAATCTATCTCTGAAGTTGATGGAAACGAAGAGTTTGCAGAAAAGTTCTTAGAAGGCGAAGAGATCTCTGAAGACGAGATTGTTGCAGCTATTAAAGCAGCTACTATTGGTATGGCAATCGTTCCAATGGCATGTGGTACAGCATTTAAAAACAAAGGTATTCAAACCTTACTTGACGCGGTTGTTGCTTATCTTCCGTCTCCAGTTGAATCAGAAGCTATCAAAGGGACTTTGATGGATGATGAAGACGTTGAAGTTGAAGTGCCTTCAACGGATGACGGTGCCTTTGCTGCATTGGCATTTAAAATCATGACTGATCCATTTGTTGGAGTGCTGACCTTTATCCGTGCTTATCGTGGTTCATTGGACTCAGGTTCATATGTTCACAATACGACTAAAGATAAAAAAGAGCGTATCGGCCGTATCGTAAAAATGCATGCGATTAAGCGTGAAGAAGTGAAAACTATTTATGCGGGTGAAATTGGCGCGGTTGTTGGTCTTAAATCAACAACAACGGGTGATACACTATGTGACCCTTCTGATTTAGTTGTTCTTGAGAGAATGGATTTCCCAGATCCCGTTATCTCCGTTGCAGTTGAGCCAAAAACAAAAGCCGATCAAGAAAAAATGGGTATTGCACTACAAAAACTAGCGGCAGAAGATCCATCTTTCCGTGTCCATACTGACGAGGAGACCGGTCAGACAATTATTTCTGGAATGGGTGAGCTTCACCTTGAGATTCTTGTTGATCGTATGTTCCGTGAGTTTAAAGTTGACGCTGAAGTGGGTGCACCTCAGGTCTCTTATCGTGAGTCAATTAAAGATGCCGTACAACAAGAGTACAAATATGCTAAACAGTCAGGTGGTCGTGGTCAGTTTGGACATGTTTATCTTAAAGTTAAGCCAGGTGAGCCTGATACCGGTTTTGTTTTCAATAATGAGATCAAAGGTGGTGCCGTACCAAAAGAGTATATCCCTGCTGTTGAAAAAGGGTGTTCTGAAGCGATGTCAAATGGTGTCCTTGCAGGGTATCCAATGGAAGACGTAGATGTTACGCTTTATGATGGTTCATACCACGACGTTGACTCAAATGAGATGGCGTTTAAATTAGCAGCATCTATGGGATTCAAAGAGGCATGTCGTAAGGCATCACCTTCAATCCTTGAGCCACTAATGAAAGTTGAAGTTGAAGTTCCTGAAGATTACATGGGTGACGTTATTGGTGACCTTAACCGTCGTCGTGGTCAAGTGAACAATATGGGTGACCGTTCAGGTAACAAAATTGTTGATGCATTCGTTCCACTTGCTGAGATGTTTGGTTACTCAACTGACCTTCGTTCTGCAACACAGGGACGTGCAACATACTCAATGGAATTCGATCATTATGAAGAAGTTCCACGTAACGTTGCTGAAGAGATTATGAAAAAGCGTAACGGCTAGTTCTAAATCTTCTCCCCTTTTTAAGGGGAAGCTGCTCTCTTTTAAACGTCTCTAACTTTTTTCTTTCTTTTTTTAGTGTACAATGAGTAAAACTAAAAGGTCTCTTGATGTTTAAATTTTTCATACTACTCTTTTTTTCATTGACGCTATTGTTTGGTGCCAATCCCGCTCCTTATTCAAATTTAGGTGATGAAATTTATAATTCACTAGAAGATTATAAAAAACTTTCACAACAGTTACCTGAGATAGAGAGCATTATCAACTCTTATATTAACAACACCTCACAGGTCAAAAAGCTTGGGTTCGAGGCAGAAGCAAAGCCTGAACTTAGTAAACGCTATCTTCTTGCATTACGAGAGGTTGATAGTGAACGTCAAATGATTTTAACACAGCTAAATGCTTCACTCTATAGAGCTATGGATAATCGTGATAAAAAAAGCTTTACAAAATTAATTCGTAGTCATTTTATCGATCTTGATAAAGTCGGTGATGATGTGATTCCTTTTTACAAGAAAAATTTTAAATCAGGTACTATAGAAGAGATTGAGAGCTTAGTTAAAAATGAGAATCGCTATAAAAAAGATGCAAAACGTGCAAATAAAGAGTATACAAAACGTGTAGAAGAGAAACGTATTGAGAGAATGCGAGAGGCGAGTGTCGAAGCAGACCGTTCACGCGAAGATGCACTCAATAGAGAAGTTGATATGCAGCGTCAAGAGATTAACAGCATGATGGAAAACGAATTAATCCGTTAAACTCCAGTGATAGGTCTCCTCTTCGCTAGGACGACCTTGGAGTGTCATATAGGGTTTGTAGCGACTCTTATAAGAGAGACTTTGACACTCTTGGACATAATATCCCAAATAGATCCATGGCAAACCTAGCTGCTTAGCATATTCTATCTGATAATAGATGGAATACTTTCCTAATGAGTAACTTTGATAATCAGGATCATAATAAAAATAGATTGAAGAGATACCTTCTTCTAAGACATCGATAAGATCAACGGCTATGAGTCTCTCTTCATCAAAATAGAGCACTTCATATCCAAAACTGCCATGACCTTGAACAAATGACATAAAGTAATTTTGAGCCGTTACGTTTTGATGATCCCATCCCCGTTTTTCTTGCATGTAGTCATGATAACGTTTAAACAGATCAAGGTGTTGCGTTGTCAGTGTTGGGGGCTGTATGATAATATTAAAATGAGAAGATTTTTTAATCACACGTCGATCTGATTTGGAAAAAACATAGTTATCTACATCAATTTTGATACTTTCGCATTTTGTACAATCTTCGCAGATTGGTCTAAAAAACATCGTTCCAAAGCGACGCCATCCCCGTTCAATAAGAGCACTGCATTGTGAGCTAGAGCAATCATCAATAATTTTGTAATGTGTTGTCTGTTGCTGATCTTCTAAGTAAGAACAGCTATCATCAATGGCGCACTCTTTAAGGATTCGATTCATAAAGATATTGTATTCTAGCCTTGCTAAAAGATTCTTACATGTAAAGGATATAAATGCTGGTAGTCAATCTTTTTGAAGATTTCCATTATGATAATGAAGATATAGTGCTCAAAGAGTTAATGCAAACCAAATTCTCTAAAGAGATTAGTATTGCCATGCAGACCCATCAGTTTATGCAAGGCCACGAGAGTGAGTACCCTCTAGTCTTGCATGTTATCAGTGGTTCTGTTAAGCTTATGACTGACGATGATGTAGTCACCTTAGTCCAAGGTGATTTAATAGAGATTGATACCAGTATAAAACATTGCATAGAGGCGATAGAAAATTCACTGTTACGCTTATCTGTTTTTACAGATAATTTACTATAATAAG
>JAYEGP010000051.1:14366-22219 GCA_034659135.1 Campylobacterota bacterium | reverse complement strand
GAAGAGCTCTCTAGTACTTCAAAACTTCTGACACAATTGCAAAATAATCTAAATCTGATTATCTCTAAAACGCAAAATTAATATCTTTACATGTAAGTAATAAATGCTTACATGTAAAGGTTACGCTTCACCCCTTCTTTAAAAAAATTTAATAGAAATAATTAGTTATTTGACATAGGTCAATTCTTAATTCCTCACTCTGAGTTAAGATTAGCTCGTATAGTTAAAGTAGTAAGTCTATTTAAGCTACATCAAAGGAGATGATTATGGCGATGGAACGAAGAGATTTTCTAAAATCTGCTGCCGCGGCGTCAGCTGCAAGTGCAATTGGAATGGCGATTCCTAGTGATGCTGAGGCTTCTGCAAAAGCAGCTCAAAGTGATTGGCGTTGGGATAAAGCAGCGTGCCGTTTTTGCGGTACGGGTTGTGGAATCATGATGGCAACAAAAGAGGGACGTATCGTTGCAGTCAAGGGTGACCCTGCTGCACCGGTTAATCGTGGTCTGAATTGTATTAAAGGATATTTTAATGCGAAGATCATGTACGGAGCGGACCGTTTAACGAAACCGCTATTGCGTGTCAACTCAAAAGGTGAGTTTGATAAAAAAGGTAAATTTGCCGAAGTGAGTTGGGAACGTGCTTTTGATGAGATGGAACATCACGCTAAAAAAGCTATCAAAGCAAGTGGCCCCGAAGGTGTTGCTGTCTTTGCTTCGGGACAGTACACCGTTATGGAAGGTGCTGCCGCGCAGAAGATGATGAAAGCAGGGTTCCGCTCAAACGCGATTGATCCTAATGCACGTCACTGTATGGCTTCAGCAGTTGTTGGTTTCTATCAGACCTTTGGTATTGATGAACCATCAGGATGTTATGATGATATCGAGCTTACTGATACTATCGTATCATGGGGTGCGAATATGGCTGAGATGCATCCAATCCTCTGGTCTCGTGTTACTGACAGGAAGTTGACAGATCCGGATCGTGTTAAAGTTATTAACATGTCAACCTATCGTCATAGAACTTCAGATTTGGCCGATACAGAGATTATCTTCTCACCAAATACTGACTTGGCGATCTGGAACTATATTGCCAGAGAGATTGTCTATAATCATCCTGAATCAATTGACTGGGATTTTGTAAAAAAACATATCGTATTCGCATCACAGCCTGTCAATACAGGTTATGGAATGCGTCGCAGTGGTGAAAAATCACTTGTAGATGGTAAATATAGCGCTAAAGAGATGGAAATTATCTCCAAAGAGATGCGTAAAGAGGTCTCTGCCAAAGAAGCACCTGCTCTCAAACCTTTTGGCTACAAAGAGGGTGATATGATGGAGATGAAACCTGCCGGTCTAAAACACTGGGAGATCTCATTTGAAGAGTATAAAAAATTCTTAGACCCCTATACACTGGATTACGTTGCAAAGATTTCCAAGGGTGATCCAAAGGAAAGTGTTGAAGCCTTTGGTGCCAAACTTCAAGAGTTAGCAGACCTCTATATAGAAAAAGGACGTAAGGTCGTCTCATTCTGGACGATGGGTATGAATCAACATACACGGGGTACTTGGGTGAATACGCTTGCGTATAATGTTCACTTTTTACTAAATAAACAAGCCAAGCCGGGTGATGGAGCATTTTCACTAACGGGACAACCATCAGCTTGTGGTACCGCTCGTGAAGTAGGTACTTTCTGTCACCGTCTACCTGCAGATATGATGGTTAAAAACCCTAAGCATAGAAAAGTGTGTGAGACTGCATGGAAAATTCCAGATGAAACACTCAATCCAGTCGGTAATCAGCATATTATGAAAATCCACCGTGATATTGAAGATGGTGTGGTGAAATTTGCATGGGTTAATGTCTGTAATCCTTACCAAGATACAGCAAGTGCAACACACTGGATCAAAGCAGCACGTGAGATGGATAACTTTATCGTCACGTCTGACGGATATCCTGGTATTTCGGCTAAAGTATCTGATCTGATTCTTCCAACAGCGATGATTTATGAAAAGTGGGGCGCTTATGGTAATGCAGAACGTCGTACACAACACTGGAGACAACAAGTTCTTCCAGTGGGTGACTCGATGTCAGATACGTGGCAGTGGGTTGAGTTCTCTAAACGTTTCACCGTTAAAGATCTATGGGGCGAACAACCTTTACGTGGAGATAAAAAGCTTCCTGATGTTATCGCCAAAGCGAAAGCGATGGGTTATAAAGAAGATACAACGATGTTTGATATTCTCTTTGCCAATGAGCGCGCGAAATCTTATAAGATCGATATGAATGATCCGATCCAAAAAGGTTATGATAACTCTGAATGTAATGGAGATAGTCGTAATGTGGTCGGTTCTGACGGTAAGGTCTTTGAAGGTTACGGATTCTTCATCCATAAATACCTATTTGAAGAGTATGCAGACTTTGGTCGTGGTCATGCGCATGACTTGGCACCGTTTGATGTGTATCATAAGGTTCGTGGACTGAAATGGCCGGTTGTTGATGGTAAAGAGACTCAGTGGCGTTTTAATGTGAAATATGATCCGTATGCAGCAAAAGAGAAAACAGGAACCTCTCACGCTTTCTATGGCGGTTTAGCGAAAGCACTGACGCAGGGTGATCTTAACGGCATTAAAGATAAAACCAAAAAATCGCTTAAAAATAAAGCGAAAATATTTGCACGCCCCTACATGGATCCTCCAGAAATGCCGGATGCTGAGTACGATATGTGGATGTCAACAGGACGTGTTCTTGAACATTGGCACTCAGGTACGATGACGATGCGTGTTCCTGAACTGTATCGTGCGGTTCCAGAAGCGCTCTGTTACATGCACCCAGATGATGCAAAAAAACGTGGTGTAAAACGTGGTGAACTTGTCAATATTGAGTCACGTCGTGGTTCGGTTAAGGCACGTGTTGAAACACGTGGACGTAACCGTCCTCCTGTAGGTTTGGCATTTGTTCCTTGGTTTGATGAAAAAGTATTTATTAATAAAGTCTGTCTTGATGCAACCTGTCCACAATCAAAACAGACTGACTTTAAAAAATGTGCGATAAAAATTACTAAAGTATAAAGAGTAAGGTAGTGAAAAAAGAAACCTTGAGTGATCGTCGAAAATTTATTCTCTCTATGGCACGAGGCCTTGGCCTGAGTGCGATGGGTGCTCTGGTATGGAGTGCTTATGTAGGTGAGGTGAAATCGGCTCCACTTATTTTACGTCCTCCTGGGGCACTGAGTGAGGAAGATTTTTTAAAAACATGTATCAAGTGTGGTCTATGTGTCGAAGCGTGTCCTTATGATACGCTCCTGCTTGCATCGCCTGGAGATAATAATCCTATTGGTACACCATTTTTTATTCCAAAAGATGTTCCATGTTATATGTGTGAGGATATTCCCTGTGTTCCTGTTTGCCCGACGGGTGCTCTAGTAGAGGACTCTGTTAAAACAGAAGTCAAAGGTGAGATGGTCTGGGATATTAAAAAGATCGATATTGGTATTGCCGTTGTTGATGTGCAGTCTTGTATTGCTTTTTGGGGTATACAGTGTGATGCGTGTTATCGTGCCTGTCCTTTGATGGACGAAGCGATTTCGCTTGTTTATGAAAAAAATGAGCGTACCGGTAAACACGCATTTCTAAAACCAGTTGTGCATGCGGATGTCTGTACAGGATGTGGTCTTTGTGAACGTGCTTGTGTTACTGAAAAACCCGCGATCTTTGTGCAACCTAATGAGGTAGCTCAAGGTAAAGTGGGTGATCATTACATCAAAGGTTGGGACAGTGCTGATGAGTCACGTCTCAAAGATGCAAAAGCTGAGGTAACGACTACTGAGATCAGTAAAGAGAGCGCGATTGATTCGCTTAATGATATGGGGGATCTATACTAATGAGAAAGATTCGCTTTTTAGTATCACGACGATTGGTACAGATCTCTATATTGGTGCTCTATTTTGGTGCCAATGTTTATGGATGGAAGATCTTACAAGGCAACCTTAGTGCGTCGCTTTTGTTTGAAACCATACCTTTAGCAGATCCGTATGCCTTGGTACAGATGCTATTCGCTGGTGCAGTTCTAGCTTCTGATATTATTATTGGAGCTATTATTATTGCACTGCTCTATGGCCTTATCGGAGGTAGAATTTTTTGTAGCTGGGTCTGTCCTATCAATATGGTGACAGATGCTGCAAATTTACTCCGACGTAAACTGGGAATATCACAGATACAAAAACGTGTCTATATGAGTCGAAGTATTCGTTATTGGATACTGGGATTGAGTTTGGTTTTATCGTTTGTTATGGGAGTGGCAGCCTTTGAACTTATCAGTCCTATCTCAATGGTTCACCGTGGTTTAGTCTTTGGAATGGGACTAGGCTTTGGTGCGATTATCGTTATATTTTTGTTTGATCTGTTTGTACATGAAAATGCATGGTGTGGACATATATGTCCTTTAGGTGGATTTTATTCACTGATTGGAAAGTTTTCACTGTTACGTGTTTATCATGATGCGGAAGCATGTACTGCATGTATGGAATGTAAAGAGGTTTGTCCGGAAAAAGAGGTGCTGCATATGGTTGCCAAAAGCAGCGGGAGTGTAGTGATGGGTGAGTGTACGAATTGTGGACGTTGTATCGAAGTCTGCGATGATGATGCACTTGAGTTTTCAATACGAAAAATTGCAAGAAAAGCAAAGGAGAAGGCATGAAGATGAAGATGATATTAGGCGCTTTAATAGCAGCTACATTACTATTTGTAGGCTGTAGTGAAAAAGCGGCAGAGCCGGCAAAAGCGCAAGTGGTTAAGCCAACGGTAAGTGAAGAGTCTCTAGGTCTACGTAAGACCGACCTTTACAGTGAAAAAACGACCTTACCTGATGAGACAAAATACGCAACAGCTGCACCAATGTCAGGAAAGTTCATTGATCGTGCGTTTGATAACGCACCTCCAATGATACCTCATGATGTGGAGGGAATGTTACCGATAACAACGAATGATAATCAATGTGTTAGTTGTCATGCACCAGAGCTTGCAAGTTCAATGATGGCCACACCGATGCCTAAGTCACACTTTACGAGCTTTAGACCGGTGACAACGATTGCGGATGATGGCAGTGTTGTTAAAGAGGGTAAAAAGTTTAGTGGTGAAAACAGTACTTTAACGGTAGCACACTCGTTAGACACAATGAATAAGGCACGTTTTAACTGTTCTCAGTGTCATGCACCACAGTCTACAGGTGATCTTCTTGTTGAAAATAACTTTCGTCCTGATTTTCAAGATGAGAGTATGAAACGTGCTTCAAGTATGTTAGATACACTGAACGCAGGTGTAGAATAATTGGCTCAGTTAAGCCGACGTGGATTTTTTGGTGCCATTGGTGCCAAAGCCACAGGAAAGGAAGTCAAGGTACGACCTCCTTATCTTAGTGATGAAACTCTTTTTGGCACAGCGTGTCCAAGTTGTGACGGTGTTTGTGCCACTTTGTGCGAAGAAGAGATTATAAAAATTGCTAAGGATAAAACTCCTTATCTGGATTTTTCACACAGTGGGTGTACCTACTGTGAAGCTTGTCTTAATGGGTGTGAGCCCAATGTCTTAAATGATAGTGAGGCAAAGATTCAGGCAAAGATAAAAATCAATGAATCACAATGTGTGAGTTGGCATGAGGTGATGTGCTTTTCTTGTAAGGAGCCCTGTCTTGATGATGCCATTATTTTTAATGGGCTTTTTAAACCGCTTATCGATGATTCTAAATGTACTTCTTGTGGATTTTGCATCGTGAAGTGCCCTAGTGGAGCTATTGAAATTGTGGCTTAATATCTTTTTACATGTAAGGATTTTGTTTTGAAAATATTGATACTGGCTTTTGTCGCTTTATTGCTTAATGCTTCACCAATGAAACCTCAATATAGTATTGAAACATCTGATATGGTAACGGATCTTTTTCTTGAAGGAAGTACCCTATATGCAGCTACGGGTGTTGGTGTTGTCGATGTCATAGATACAATAAACAGAAAAAGAGTTGAGACTATTACCCTACCAAGCGTTAAAGACTTTTTGGGTGATTTAATCCCTCCAAAAATTTACTCGATTGATAAAGTTGGTAGTAAAATTGTTTTGGTCTCCCAAGGAAAATCAGGATATCGCGATGTCTATATTAAAGAAGGTGAAAAGCTAAGACGTATTATCGATTCATCCAAAGAATTTTTTATTAAAAAGGGACTTTTTGTAGATGAAAATCGGATTATTTTAGGACTGTTGAGTTCTGAGATTATTCTCTATGATATTCAAAAAGAGACGGTGATCTATCGTCATGCGATAAAAGAGCGAAACAGTGGTGGCTCTGCCTTAGGTGATATGGTGCTGAGTGAAGATAAAAAAATACTAGTAACTGCTGATGAAAGTGGAGAGGTTAATTATTTTAAGGTTGAAAACTTTGATCATATCAAAGTCAATAAAGGACAAAACCTTGATAATATCTATAAAATAGATTATAAAAAAGGGACGGTCATTACAGCGGGTCAAGATCGTCGATGTGCTATCTATAAAGACCATGGCAGTCCCTATTATGTTTCAGGTGAGTTCTTGATCTATGCGGCAGGATTGAGTCCATCGGGTAAAATTGGTGTTTTTGCATCTACGATTGAAAATGCTCTTCAAGTCTTTGATATAAAAACAAAAAGAAAATTAGCACTTTTAGAGGGGCATAATGCTACTTTAACAGACTTTGCTTTTGTTAATGAGACAAGTTTTTACTCTTCAGCTGATGAGAACCGAATTCTCTTTTGGAATTTAAATAAATAAAAGGAAAATAAAAAATGAATGTATCAAGTATTGTAGTTCAAACAACGCCAAAGTTTTTAGATGAAGTGGTAGAGTATTTAAAAAATTTAGATATTTGTGATTATCACTTTCATGATGAGTTGGGTCGCATTATTGTTACTATTGAAGGTTCAGGAGTAGAAGAGGAGATTAAGAAACTCACTCAGATACAAGAGATGCCTCATGTCGTTGCGGCAGATATGCACTTTGCCTATACAGAAAAAGAGTTAGATGAAGAGCGAGATAAGCTGGAAAAAGAGGGAACGAATATACCTGATTGGCTTAATGCAGAGGAAGTCAATGTCAGAGATATTCAGTACCATGGCGATCTAAAGAAGAAGTTTTAGTGATGAAAACAAATCGATGTGAAGGGAGTGCCTTTACTCCATTTATAGAGACAAAAGTACCTGAAAATGAGTTGATTGTCTCTCGGACAGATCTTAAAGGCGTGATTACTCATGTGAATGAGACCTTTGCCGATATTTCAGGATACAGTGCGCAAGAACTGATTGGTCAGTCGCACAATATTGTACGTCATCCAGATATGCCAAGTTCTGCCTTTAAAGAGATATGGGAAACCATCACTGCTAAAAAAACATGGAAAGGTTATGTTAAAAATTTACGCAAAGATGGGGGTTACTACTGGGTTCATGCTGAGATATCCGGTGTCTATAAAAATGGGGAACTGATTGAATATAAATCGCTTCGTGAGCCTATTAGCCGCGATAAATCTATAGAAATGCAAATAAAATATGATGCTATACGCGAGAATGAAAATGACAGTATTCGCTTTGTGAGCTATCTGAATGAAGAGAGTCTTAGCAAAATTAAAAATCTTGCTAAAGAAAATGAGACCACTCTTGGAAAAGCCCTAGAACAGCTTCTTAAGGCTTGAAAACAGTAAAAAGAGTGAGAAGCCAGTGAGTATGAGGGATGATAAGAGTGAATGTCTGTTTTTTTTCTCTTTAGATAGCAATGTCAAAGCTAAAGAGCATACTGCTTTAAAGTGAATTAAGTATCACATTCCAAAATTTTCATATCAAC
>JAYEGP010000051.1:0-14266 GCA_034659135.1 Campylobacterota bacterium | reverse complement strand
AAAACTATGATTACCACCTTCTTCAATAATCATTTTAGCCCCATGAAGTTTTTCTTGGGCTTCACGATAATCTAAAACTTCATCACCTTTTTGAGTGAGCAGTAAAATGTTTTTATTATCAGCCAAAGCCGCTACATCATAATCTTTCAACATCTCAATATGTGAATCGTTCCATTCAAAATGACTCAGGTCAGCAAAGTTTAACGCTTGACCTTTAAGCTGTGCAAGTCGTACATAAGGATAGAGTGCAGGATTTAAGAGTACGGCTTTGAGCTTGTATTTATGAGAGAGATAATGGGCATAATAGCCACCGAGAGAAGAACCGATTAACTGTATATCGCTTAGTGTTTCATCGGAGGAATTTTGAAAGGTCTCAATTAATTCAGATAAGGTCATGATGGCTAGACTCGGAAGATATGAGAGTGAAGGCGCAATAATAGGAACATTAGATGTAAGGTTTTTAAAGAGTGTTGCCTTGACACCATTGCCACTGCCTCCGAATCCATGAATATAGATAATCATTAGTGTGTTCCTTATTTTAAAATGGTAAGTGATAGTAAGATAGTGCCAAAGCCAGCTAATATTAAAGCTGAAATGAGTGCAAAGTAGGCGAGCAGTTTTTCTGAAAGCAGATGACGGCTTTTATAAATACTTAAAGGCATGAGGGTTATCCATGAAAGTATCGCTAAAGTCAATCCTAGTATAACAAGGGTAGAATAAGAACCAGAACGCTCTGCTAGAACAGATACGCTTAACCAAAATCCTATAGTGTAGGGATTTAAAGCGGTAAGAGAAAAGCCTTTTAGGTAAAGTTTATAAGAAGGTATCTGCGTATAGTTCTGTTTTGTAATGTGCTGATGACGTCCTTTGAAAATACCCCATGCCAGATAAAGTAAGAAGAGGGCTCCTGCTAGCGTCATAATATCTAAAAAGAGACTCTCTTTTAATAATTGTAAAAGAGAGAACGTGATGAGTACAAGATAAAAGATATCAGCACTCATAGCGCCGAGTCCAAAGATGAGGGCATCTTTATAGCTACGTAGTGCATAATTCATGATAATAATATTGATAGGGCCTATAGGTACACAGGCCCCGAAACCAAGCAGTAAACCTTGTAGTAATGCTGCGAACATTAAACCTCTTGCTGAATAAGATTAGCGAGAAGGGGTTCTGTACTTTTGACTGGATTGTCAACAGCTTTTTGTTTCGCTAGATCGATCTGAGCGATAATCCCGCTGTGACCACTTTCATGTAAAAACAGTCCGCTAGAACGCAGTTGACCTAAGCTCTGCTCTTGGTTTTTATAGTGAAACTCTGAACGCGTTGAACCAAGATAAATCGCACCGATACCTACTTCTCCAAGGCTAAGGAGTTCATCTTGGTCTTCGTTTTTAACCCAGATACGCAATTTATCTAAAATGGGATCATTAGCATCAATCCAGAGGTTATTGTCATCATCAAAGAGTGAAAGCTCAGCAAACCCATTACCCAAAACGGTACCAAAGAGTTCACTCCCTGCATCAATAGTACCATTTTCATCACTATCGAGTGCTAAAAATCCATTGCCTTGATTTAACAGTGATACCTGATCTGAGCTTCCATTATTGTCAATATCAAAATGAAATGAGGTATCACTTAATGTTGGCATTTCGCCATCAAAGTTGATAATAAGTGGATCAATAAAGTTCGAAGTCTCAAAATTTCGCTCAGTAATTAAGGTGTGCGACATGGCAACATTAATGTCAATAGAAATCTTTTGTGTATCGGTTTGAATAAAGCCTTGCATAGCAATATTGAGCGCTTGATATTCACTGCGCTGCTCTTTTACATGTAAGACTTCGCTAGATTCTTGAGTGGGAATATTTAGAGGTTCTAAGGTTTTAAATCCACTATGAAGTTGTTGTAAAAACTGACGAATTAGAACTAAGTGCATCTGGGATCGAAGCCTTTTTTCGTACTCCATGGTTTCAAGAAGTTGACGCGAACGCTCTGCATATTCACTCTGTAATTCGCTTTCAAACGAGGTGCTTATAGTGGTTTCATGCTCGTACTTGCTCTGCATACGCAGTTGGAAATCTTCAATTTTCATGATAATTCTCCTTGTTTGAAGTATTACATGTAAGCAAAAAATATTCCTTATTAATCTTCTTTTGAAAATATTGACTTCTAAAAAAATATATACTAAAATATAAAAAGTATATATTAAGGTTTTCTTCATGGCACATACAAGTAACTATAAACGTGAACTCTACTCTTTACCTTTAGATATTGTAGATGAGTTAAAGCAGTTTGCTGCACAAACAAACCAGAAAAAAAGTCATATTGTTGCGCAAGCGATTGAAGAGTATATTCATAAAAGAGCGCGTACAAACATTAAAAAAGATGCTTTAAAACTTATTGGTATTATCAATACAAATACACCCGATATTCAAGAGATAAAAGCACAAAGAGATGACTAAAGTTTTTTTGGATGCCAATGTTTTGATTGACATTATTGATGCGTCACGTCCTTATTCAGAGCAAAGCAGTCGCCTGTTTACAGCTTTAGTTGAAAACATAGAACGGTATGAGCTCTTTACAAGTTGTGACTTGATGACGACAGTCTATTATATTTTAACAAAACAGATAGAAAAAAAAGAGGTTTTAGAGCAGTTAAAAGTTTTAAATCAAATTATAACTGTTGTTGAATTTGGAAACAGAGAGATCGATGAAGCTATTAGCTTGATGCAAAGAGATAAAAAATTTCAAGATTTAGAAGATACGATACAGTTTATTATGGCAAGAAAATCATCTTGTAAATATATCATCACGAATGATAAAAACTTTTTTTCTCATGAAATTATGCTTTTAAATACCAATCAGGCACTAGAGCATCTGCTCTAGGTCTTAGTAGTAAGTACTATCACACCACGCTTTGTCACTGGTACTGAATGACGAATAGCTAAGATTGCACTGCTTTCGCGTATAGCGTAAGTTGCTAAGGAATCAGAATTGAATAAAATGTAAATCTTAGGGAATGCTATTTTAGTTCTAGTCACACTATTTTATGAGGAGCATAGCCTTAGCTACGCGACGATTAAAATCGTTTGACTAGGGCTAAAAGAGTACGCTAAGATTTATGTTTTATTTAATTTTGATTCCTAAGGGTACACGCAACACCATTAACTTAAGCAAATGCGTCACAAGATTGAGAATGAAAGTACTGTTACAATACGGGGTAAACAGGAATTTAGCAAGTATCAAACTTTGGGGTTTCTTGCTTAACTTAATGGCAGTGCCCCCTATTTTTTATTAGATAGCCATCTTATTTTCTGAGAGTTGATTGGTGACAAACTTATGAAGCACCGAGTTAATAAGTGTTTGATACGGCATTCCTTCTTTTAGAGCTTTTGCTTTTAAAAGTTCTAAATCACTCTCTAATACTTTAATATTAATTGCTTTTCTTTGTTGATATTTTGCACTAACCATAGATTTTATCTTAGCAATTTTATCTTCTTTATCAGGGACACTATTTGGATTTTCATTTTCAATATAATCAATGATTTCTACTTCTTCTTTACTATACATGACTAATACTTTTTAAGACCATCTCATCTTCTGTAAGGACAAATGGTACATAGTAGACATATCCAGCAAACTCAATAATGAGTAGTTCTTGATTAGGATACTTATCTGTATTGTGATGCGGGATAATATCTAAGATCTTGTTATTTAAGATAGCACTTTCAATATCTTCAAATGATATATTTCTTGTACTCTTTAGCAAAGTATTCTTTTCTTCATCCCATATAACTTGCATCCAATTCCTTCTATTTAGAAATTATAACATAGATAAAGTATATATTGAGTAGATACTGTAAAATTGACAATAATTGTGCAACAATTTAGAAGATAGAGAAATTGGCGGACTTATCAAGTTGCCGTTTGAGGTAGATGAAAAGTATATTATTACTTACAATCAGTCAGATACCTATGAAAATATTAATATTGTGAAGTTTTGGGAGTACTTTGGTTTTTAGCCATTTTGCTCTATACTACACTTTATGATCAATATCAACGCAGATAAAACGCTCGCACTCTTACTACCCAATGCCAATAAAGCCTTGGCTGAGGTCATAAAAAGCGCATCGCCCCAACAGTTAAAACAGTTAGCTCAAAACAGCGATATGAAAGGGGTTTTATCTTCGCTTTTGAGTGAGACACTCCAAGGTGGCAAATCAGATAAAGTTCTTGTTGATATTTTGAAAAATGCCACAGTATTTAAAGAGATGGGAAGCTTTTCTAAAGATTTAACCCAGCTACAAACACTCTCAAAAACACAGACATTACCACAAAAGATTGAAGCTGCTTTGACACAGTTTCTAAAAAGCATGGAAGGTGTAGATGCTAAGAGTTTAAAAGCGCAGGTGAGTAACTCAGGGGTGTTTTTAGAATCAAAACTAGCCATGCCTGTCGATACTAAGGCTCCCGTGAAAGTGCTCTTGCAAGAGATACAGACCCTGCTTCAAAAAAGTACTGTGCCTGAATCAAAACCGATAGAGGTACAACTCAAAGTATTACTTCAAGAGATTAGCTCAAAAGATACTAAAAGCACACTTTCACAAGATATTCAAAAAATTACCTCACAACTTAAAGCCTTACATGTAAGAGCAGATGTCATTCACTCTAAACCCATGCAAACCTTGATGCAGACCTTACAACATAGTATAGAGCCTCAATTAGCGCAATCAAAGCCTATGGATATCAAAGCGCTACTTTCTCAAGTCAAAGAATTCGCTTCAGTGCTCACTCAAAGTAAAAATTCACAGAGCACTACAGCCTTAGCGAGTGTCGAAAAAGTCATTTCAAATCTCCAGGCACTTCCTCAAAACAGACCTGTGATTAAGCTTGACACTGCTCTTTTACAATCAACTCAAAAGCTCATTGATACCTTACATGTAAGCAATAAAGAGAGTTCTTTCAAGCCTTTAAATACGCTTCTTGAATCTCTACAAAAAACGATTCCACCCCAAAACCCTCTCGATGCTAAGACGTTAATGTCTCAAATACAAGAGATGTATGCCTTGGTTTTGAAAAGTAAGAGTCCGCAAAGCTCTTCGATCTTAGGTGCGATAGAGAAGATTGTTTCTGCTTTACGAAGTATAGAAGCATCAACACCACTCCCTCAAATGGATGTCAAAATACCACAAGCAACTCAAAAAGTGCTTGAGAGTTTACAAGCAAGTATTAAAATGGCAGATCCCATTTTTTCAAAGGAACTGGTACAGGTCAGTGATAAGCTTGGTTTTTTTACAAAGCCCGAAGCTTTAAGTGCTGAGCGGGTGATGAATGAGCGTATCGTGCATGATATGAAAGCCAATTTATTACAACTCGGTGATGAGATCAAACAGACTCCCGCGATGCAAAACAGTGAGATGGCAAAGATCGTTGATAAATTGAACCTACAGATCGACTATTATCAACTCTATTCGCATCTTAATAACTCCTCATCGCTCTATTTCCCTTTTGTCTGGGATCAGCTCGAAGAGGGGTCTCTCTCCATTAAAAAAACGAAAGATAAAAAATTCTACTGTGAGATCAATTTGAATCTTAAAGAGCATGGCGAGCTTCGGGTGATGCTAGCACTGTATGAAGAAAATCAGATTAATATTCATGCCTTTAGTGAAAGTGAGGCACTTAAAAATGCTTTGAGAGAGAATGTCTCCATGTTGCGAGAGACTTTTATTGAAGCCGATTTGACCTTAAGAGAAGTGCGATTTTTTGATAAGGATCGTCCACAAAATAGTGCTTATGAAACCCATTCAAATGATCTAGATATGGGATTTGAGGTTAAGGTATGAGTGAAAAAGTCAAAAAGGCGGTTGCCTTAAAATATGATCGCTCAGCAGATAGCGCACCGCGTGTTACGGCAAAAGGAAAAGGGGAGGTCGCAAACAATATTATCAAAGTTGCTGAGCTTCATAAACTGCCTATTAAAAAAGATGAAGATTTAATAGAGTTGCTATCAAAGGTAGAGTTAGATCGAGAAGTGCCTGAAAACCTCTATAAAGCGGTAGCAGAGCTCTTTAGTTATATCTATAATGTCAGTAAGAAAAGCTAATGCAAACTATACCCATCTATAATTTACTATTTATGCTGATTCCTGTTGTTATCGTTGCTTATTTTTATTATCGGTGGGTAGATAATGCCAAAGAGATTGCTCTAGCGACATTAAGAATGGTGGCACAACTTTTAATGATTGGTTATGCGCTGAGTCTTATCTTTGCTAGTGAGTCCATGGTTTTGGGTATAGGTATAGTCCTTTTTATGATTAGTGTTTCAAGTCTGATTGCACTACGAAATTTTAAAGACAAAAGTGTGCAAAGCTATAAGGTATTATTTATTTCAATAGCCTTAGGCGGTACTTTTAATCTAATGATAGTTATGATTGCTGTTTTAAACCTTGAACCGCTCTATCGCCCTGAGATAGTCATTCCACTCGCTGGAATGATCTATGCCAATGCTATGAACGCGGTAGCCTTAGCGGCTGAACGATTTGAAAATGAGATTATGATGCACTCTTATGAAAGCGCACGACATAAAGCGTTTAAAGCTTCCATGATTCCGCAAATTAACTCTTTTTTAGCCGTTGGCCTTGTCTCACTTCCAGGTATGATGACAGGACAGATTCTCTCTGGTATTGACCCCCTCATCGCAGTGCGTTATCAGATTGTTGTTATGGCGATGGTCTTGGGGAGTTCGGGGATCTCAACGGTTCTCTTTTTATACTGGAAAAAATAAACTTACATGTAAAGGATTATGATGCAAGATTCACGACAAAGTGCTCTGATTTTAGGAGTGTTTCTCTTTTTAGGTTTAAGTGTTTTAGGATACTTTTTAGGCGAGAGTGCCATTCGCTATAAGCTTTATGAACGTAGTGTTAGCGTCAAGGGACTCTCTGAGCGTGAATATAGCGCAGATATTGTCATCTGGCCCATTCAATATCGCGCCTTGGCGAATGATCTACAAAAACTCTATGATGGTTTAGACCGTGACAGTAAGGTGATTATCGGTTTTTTAAAGGCTGAGGGTATTGAGAGTAGTGAGATCAGTGTGACACAGCCTTTTGTCCAAGATAAAGTGGCGCGGGCATACAACTCTCAGAAAATTGCCTTTCGTTATACGGCAAATCAGAGTATCACGGTCTATTCAAAACATGTCGATAAAGTCCGTGAAGCGATGACAAAGATTACGCAACTGGGTAAAAAAGGGATCGCCTTTAGTGGTAATGAATATGACAGTCGCGCCGAGTATATTTTTACAAGGCTTAATGATGTCAAACCGGAGATGATTGAAGAGGCGACTAATAAGGCACGTGCGGTCGCTCAAAAATTTGCTAAAGATTCGGATTCAATTCTTGGTAAAATTAAAAAAGCACGACAAGGCCAATTTAGCATCGCTCAACGTGATAAAAATAATCCTCACATCAAAAAGGTGCGTGTCGTCTCTACTGTAGAGTATTATCTTTCAGACTAGAGGTCTCCTAATTAATTTCGTTATAATGAACTTATGACATTTCAAAAAAGATTCATGATCCCATTACTACTTCTTGTCGTGGGATATTTTATTGGTATCAGCCCTGAATTTAAAATCATCGCTGCGGGTGTTGCTATCTTCTTAATCGGTATGTACTTTATGGAAGATGGTTTTAAAGTATTTGCTGGGGGAACGCTTAAGCGTCTGCTTCAAAAGACGACAGGTACTTTGATGCGAGCTTTTTTTAGTGGCTTCATCGCTACTTCGATAGTTCAAAGCTCCTCTTTAGTCGCTGTCATCACAATCTCGTTTCTCTCTGCTGATCTGATCGCTTTAGCTCAGGCTATCGGTATTATTTTTGGTTCAAACTTAGGTACAACCTCTACGGCTTGGATTATTGCCGCTTTTGGTGTTAAGGTGAAAATCGCTTATTATGCGATGCCGATGTTGATTTTTGGAATTATCTTGCGTTCGGTATCGTCAAAAACCTATCAGGGATTTGGGTTTATTCTTTTAGGCTTGGGCTTTATCTTTCTTGGTATTGGTTATATGAAAGAGGGTTTTGACACGCTCAAGGATGCTATCGACCTTGCTCAGATGGCAATTCCTGGTTTTATGGGTCTTGTGATCTATATTGTTGTAGGTATTGCAGCTACGGTGATTTTACAATCAAGTAGTGCGTCATTGGCCATTATTATTACGGCTTTAGCCGCGGGACAGATCGAATATATAGGCGCTATTGCTTTAGCGATAGGAAGTAATATCGGAACGACGATAACTGCCATTTTAGGCTCACTTGCGTCAAATATCAATGGGAAACGACTCGCTTTAGCCCATCTTGTTTTTAATCTGTTGACGGCTTTGATCGCGGTAGTTTTTTTAAGTCAGATCATGAGCCTTGTTGAGGTTTTATCTAAAGTACTGGGTATTC
Organism: Campylobacterota bacterium; assembly: GCA_034659135.1. Taxonomy (GTDB): domain Bacteria; phylum Campylobacterota; class Campylobacteria; order Campylobacterales; family Sulfurimonadaceae; genus S010-53. The sequence goes on along the minus strand of JAYEGP010000051.1, from coordinate 5,820 downwards.
CAGCTGATAACTATATGTTGAAACTCTCGCTATTTCATACGGTGTTTAATCTGATTGGCATTATCGTCATCTTACCATTTACAAATTATCTGGTAAGATTTATTAAGAAGATTATGCCACAGAAAAAGCTGGTTCGAGGTAAGGCACACTATCTTCATGAGAGCGTACTTCAGACCAAAGAGAGTGCACTTGTCGCTCTGTATAAAGAGTCAGAACATCTGTATGATGTTATTTTAGAGGGGATGATTCATGCGATGTTGATGCACTGGCATGAAGTTTTTTCTGATAAACAGTTACATCATCTCACCAATAAAAAAATTACCGATATTGAGATCGATGTTGAACATTTTTATCAGGTTCGTGCCAAAAACCTATATGGTGAGATCGTCAATTATGCGACGCTCTCAGCTGAGGTGATGGCAGAAGAAGAGCTCAAACGACTCTATGAACTGAAATTAGCTAATCGTTCCATGATCAACATTCTTAAACACGCTAAAGAGATGCATAAAAACATTCTCTTTTATCATCAACATAAAAACAGAGATATTGCTCATGAGTACAATGAGATTCGATTGCATCTTAGCAGTTTGATTCGTGAAATTGATACCATACGGCATAATGAAGATGATGTTAATGTCCTTGCTCAGATCACAATTTTAACACAAGAGTCTGAACGACTCGATATCATGAAAAGTGCTCAAACTGACACCTTGATTCGTGAGAAAAAGATCGATACCAAAATGGCGACATCGTTAATGAATGACAGCGCTTTCGCTTATCAGATATCTAAAGAGTTACTTGAAATCGCATCAATACTTTGGATTAAAGACCGTGATCTCAGAGAATTTGAAAATGAAGTGGAGAGTGAATTGTGAAGTGGATTGATAAGGTAGTGAAGTTTTTAAAAAATGGTAAAAAAGAGCAAAAATTAAAAGAAGATAAACTCAAAAAAATTATACAAAAGCTTGAAGAGGCTAAAGAGAAACTTCACGAAAAATGTAAAGAAAAACATACAAAAAAGGAGCGTCAAGCTTATGCAAAGGAGTTTAAAGTCATTGTCAAACTCCTTAAAAAAGCTAAAAAGCGGTTAAAAAATTTAAAAGCAGACACCTAAGTTCATGAGAGTGTAGTATCTTCTTATGTTGAGCCATTCAATGTTGTAAAGAGTAGTATAAAATGAGCATAAAGGATAGCTTGTGATATCATTGAGTAAAAGATAAATAATAAGAGGAAAAGATGGCAAATACAGAGAATAGAAAAACTAAAGAGGGTAAAGTGCAAGTTTGGGTAAAAAAAGAGACAGTTGAATATGAGAAAGAGCTCTCAAAATTGCAAGTCGAGCTTCTCAAGTTTCAAAACCATGTTAAAGACAAAGGTCTAAAAATTCTGATGATTTTTGAAGGTCGTGATGCAGCGGGTAAAGGGGGGACGATAAAAAGAATCACCGAACACCTTAACCCGCGTGGTGCAAGAGTTGTTGCTCTTGAAAAACCAAGTGATATCGAAAAAACACAGTGGTACTTTCAAAGATATGTAACACATTTACCTGCAGCTGGTGAAATCGTAATCTTCGATAGAAGCTGGTATAACCGTTCTATGGTAGAACCGGTTATGGGGTTTTGTACCGAGCGTCAGCATCATAAGTTTTTAAAAGATGCTCCTGAATTTGAAGATATGATTGTTGATGAAGATATTAAAATATTCAAATTTTATTTTTCAGTATCCAAGGCAGAGCAGGCAAGACGATTTAAAGCTAGAGAGACAGACCCTCTCAAGCAGTATAAACTCTCTCCTGTTGATAAAGAGTCACAAAAATTATGGGATGAATATTCTCTTGCCAAGTTTATGATGTTAAGTGCCACGCATACCGAGGTCGCACCATGGACTATTGTAAAAAGTGACAACAAGAAAAAAGCGCGTATCAATGCCATCAAACATATTCTGAATTTTGTTGATTATCCTGATAAGATAGATGAGCGTGAGATTGAAGTGGACAATGAGATTATTATCTATGGACGTGATGAAGCTATTGCTATGGAGAAGATGTTTAAGTTCTCTCTGAAATAGGGTTTTAGGCTTTACATGTAAAGCCTAAACTTTGTAAAGATTGTGAGTAATTTTGTGACAAGATCAAGATTAAAAACATTTTGCAATTCGAATTTTTCATTCATGATAGTATTGTGACATGTTTGTGTGCTAAACTTCCAAATATTTTTCAAAAGGCCATCGAATGCGTAAAATTTTTATCGCTATGATAATGACATTAGGATTTTTAGGTGCAACGGCAAACGCTGCAGGTTTAACAGATACATTAATGAGTTCATTGGGTGTAAGTGAGAAACAAGCTGCCGGTGGTGCAGGGAGTCTTCTTAAGTATGCTAAGGGAAACTTGAGTGCAGATGATTTTTCAAAAGTTTCAAGCTCAATTCCTGATATGAGCTCAATCTTAGCAGCAGCACCAAAAGCGGCAAAAAGTGCTGATGGTGGTTTAGGTGGTCTTGGCGGTATGGCTTCAGCTTTAGGTGGAGATTCATTAGGCGGTCTCGCCTCTTTAGCTTCAGGGTTTTCAGATCTTGGACTTGACGCTGGAATGATCCAAAAATTTATTCCTACGATTTTAGAGTATGTTAAAGGTAGCGGTGGCAGTGATGTTATGGGACTTTTAGCAGGTGCTTTAAAGTAAGATAGGAATATTCCCCATGACAAAAGATGAAATTCTCGATTTTTATGAAGATAATTGGGAAGAACACAACACCGTGTTTATAATGCTATCAGAAGAGTTAAGTAGGTTTGAAACTGAGATTGCCTATTACAAGTCAAAACTGCTACAAAATTCAGATAATGATGAAAATATGAAAGAGATTCTTCATTTAAAAAAGTTGTTACAGCAGTGTGAGGACAGTTTAGACGAAGAGCGTCATAAAATAGAGACTAAATAGATTTAACAAAGAGAGAACTTTTTTTCTCAAATCCTTCTCTTTCATAGAAGTGGTGGGCCTTCTCTCTTTGCGCTCCCGAACTTAAAACCAGATGTTCACATTGACGTAATCGCGCATAGTCTTCCAAATATTCCAGTATCTGTCTTCCAAAAGTTTGAGATCGGTGTGTTACTTTGGTAACAAGATCAAAAATATACAGATGACGTTTATGATAAAGATTTATGAGGACACTCACTCCCGCGTAGCTGATGAGCGTATCACCTTCAAAAATACCAAACATCTTATACTCTTGATGACGCATCTCATAGACAAGGTCTTCAAACTCATCATAACTTAATGTTGTGCGTAACTCTTTAACAAGCTCATAAGCAATATCTAACTCTTTGAGTGAAATCTCACGTATCTGCATAATGACCCTTTTCACTTTGCAATATTTAAGCTTAGTATACCGAAGCTAGGTTATACTCGCGCTATGAATCAGGATGAAAAGTATCAGATATTACATGAACGTTTTGGACACAATGCTTTTCGTGAAAAACAAGAAGAAGCGGTTGATGCCATTTTACAAGGTCAAGACCTCTTAATGATACTTCCCACCGGTGGGGGTAAGTCACTTGCTTTTCAACTACCTACGCTGATGATGCAGGGAGTCACTGTTGTCATCTCTCCTTTGATTGCTTTAATGCAAGATCAGGTTCACGCACTTAAAGCGCAAAATATGGACGCTGAAATGCTCTCGTCTATGCAGTCACGTGAAGAGAGTGAGATGATTATTAATGATCTCATGTATGGTAACTTGAAGTTTCTCTACCTCTCCCCAGAGCGCTTAAATACAGCACGAATACAGCAGATTTTATTGCAGATAGAACTTAACTTTTTTGTTATTGATGAAGCGCACTGTATCAGTGAGTGGGGACATGAGTTTCGTGAAGATTACAGAGCACTATCACAGCTTCGTGAGCGATTTCCTTCTACGAGTATCGCAGCTTTTACTGCTACGGCTACGCGTCATGTTCGTGAAGATATCTTAAGATTGTTACACCTTAATGCGCCTAAGGTATTGCAAGGAACGATCTTTCGCGATAATTTGAAGATTCGTGTTACACATAGAGTGCAAGAGGGTAAAGAGCAGTTACTTGAGTTGCTCTCGCGCTATGAAAATCAGAGTGGTATTGTTTATGTTGCTTCGCGAAAAAAGACAGAGAGTTTAAGTCTGTTTCTTCAAAGTCGCGGTTACAAGGCGGCAGCATATCACGCAGGACTTTCGCATGAAGAGCGTAGTCGTGTTTATCATGATTTTGTTTATGATGAGGTGCAGATTGTTGTGGCTACCATCGCTTTTGGAATGGGGATTGATAAAAGCAATATCCGTTTTGTAGCACATATGAGTCTGCCTAAGACCATTGAAAACTATTATCAAGAGATGGGTAGAGCAGGGCGTGATGGCGATAATGCTGAAGTTTTACTTCTGTATAGCGCGGCAGATATGATTCAGCAAAAACACTTTATAGAACAGGTTCAAGACCCTAGCTATAGTGCTCACATGCATGATAAGTTAAATACTATTTTCAGGTACAGCTCAAGTGAGACCTGTCGGCATCAGATGATTGCCGAATATTTTGAAGATAAGATAGAGCCGTGTAAATCGCTGTGTGATAACTGTCTTGATGATGAAAAAGAGCGAGTCGATATTAGCGTTTCAGCTCAGAAATTACTCTCAGCTATTTATAAAAGCGGACAGCTCTTTGGAAAAAATTATGTCATTGATATATTGAGAGGTTCAAAAGAGCAGAAAATTTTAGCTAACGCTCATGATGAACTTTCGGTTTATGGAATTGGTGAAGATCTTAGTAAAAAACAGTGGTTTGTCATAGTAGACCGACTTCTTGAGGTGGGTGCTATCGGACTCAATGAGTACAAGGGCTTAATTTTATCTCAAGAGGGAATTAGAATTTTAAAAGGAAAAGCGACTTTAGAGATTGACCCTAAACGCTTACATGTAAAGAAAACAAAAGTACGTGAAACTTACGAAGAAGAGGCTGATTTTAATAGTGATATCTTTGAAAAACTACGTCAGCTTCGTGCTAGTATTGCAAAAGAGAACAGTGTTCCAGCCTATATTGTTTTTGGCGATAAGACCCTTAAAGAGATGGCACGACATATTCCTCAAAATAGAGATGAGTTCCTTGCTATTAATGGAGTGGGCTTGAAAAAATTAGAGCAGTATGGGAAAGCTTTTTTAGACTTTTTTGGGGCGAAAAACTAAGGTTTGTTTAGCGCATTTTAATGGCTAAGGTATAATCTTCATAATCTAAATGGGTGAATTCAAAAAAGAACGTATCGAGCTTTGTGATCAGTGTCTGTACACTTGAGTATTTTTTTGTTTTCATGGGGGTAGTATAAAGCGAAGATATTACGTGAAGCTTGCGAAAACGTTACGGTTTGATAACGCGGTTACATGTAAGAATATTCTTACATGTAAGGGCACCTCTAAAAACCCTAGTAATCCTCAGCGATGATGAGAAATTCATAATCAAGGCAGTTATTGTAAGTCATAGCCAAAGCTATGGCGTCAATAACTAACGCAGAGTATGTGTTTCTCATCATCGCCCTACGGGAGGGAAAAAGAAGCACGATCTTCGCCTTTTTTTCTTATCGCCATAGCTACGGCTATGACTCAAAGAAAGAAAAGTCAAATCTCATACTTCTTTTTCCCTCTGAGGTTTACTAGGGTTTTTAGAGGTGCCCTAAGGCTTAATAGTTATAAGCTACTTTGTAGTTAGGATCGTTCTCTTCATAAGTACAGTGAGGTCCTGCTTGTTTTAATATCGCCTTACAGTCTTTGCTAAGATGACGTAATTGAAGGTTTTTACCAGCCTCT
>JAYEGP010000050.1:2868-5144 GCA_034659135.1 Campylobacterota bacterium | reverse complement strand
TGGGTGGCACTCTTATTGTCTACCTCACTGTTTTTATATTATTTGTAATTTTTTAAAGTACTGAATATTACATGAATGAAATTTTCCAGTAACAATTAGGTAATTAATAATAGAGATTATTCCGCATTCAAATTATGGAGTAATCATGAAAAATGTTATCGCCTTATCACTAGTGGCTGCTATTAGTGTCTTTGCAGCAGAGAATGTTGAACAGTTAGATGCTGTATCAATTGTTGGAGACAATGAGTCTCATGCTAATAATATTGTTGACACAAGTAAAATTGAGACAACAACAAGTATTCAAAATCCTTTAAACCTTTTGAATAACATTGCGGGTGTTCATGTGACATCAGGAAGTTCATTTGGTCTGTATGAGTATGCAAATCAGGTTAATATGCGTGGTTTTACAAAAGGACAGATAGCATTTTTAGTTGATGGCGTTCCTTTAGGTTCATCAGCAACTGCTGGTGGTGCTCCGGTTAACCGTTTTGTTGAGAGTGAAAATCTTTCATCGGTAACAGTTTTTCAAGGTTCTGGATCACTTTCAACACCTTCAGCCGCTGCGCTTGGCGGTTCAATCAACTACGTAACAGCACTACCGCAAGCTGAGACTTCAGTGAAAGTAGCAAGCACAACAGGTTCATTTGGTTCACAGAGACTTTTCAGTCGTATCGATACAGGTGAGTTTGCTAAAGATTCACGCGCCTATTTAAGCTACTCAGAAACAACAACAAACAAATGGAAAAACAAGGGTGAACTTAAACGTGAGCACCTTGATGGAAAAATCATGACAAAATTGGCTGATGTTGACATGCAGCTTAACTTCTCTTGGAATGATAGAAGTGATCACGATTATCTTGACATCTCTAAAGAGCAGTATGATAAGTATGGTCGTAATTTTGGACTGGCAGAGAACTGGGTAACACTTGAAGATAAAGCAGCACAAACCGCTAAAAATGCTTACAACTGGGATACATGGCAAAATGCACGTACGGATCTTTTAGTGAGTATGAACTTCAGAGCTGACATCGGTTCAGGTGAGCTTAAAGCGACTCCATATTATCACGACCAATCAGGTACGGGTAACTGGGCTCCAAACTATGTGCTTTTAGCTGATGGCACTAAAAATTATGAAGAGCAGTCATTTCGTCAATCTGAGTATTTTACTCAAAGATATGGGATGACACTTAACTATAACATGGACATTGGTGATCATGAATTGTTAGCAGGTGCATGGGCAGAGGGTGGAAGCCGTCAAAATAAACGTTATTGGTACAATGTTGTTGATAAAGATACAGGATGGATTTACGATAAAACTCCATACTTTGAAAACTTTAATAGAAACTTTGACACAACATCTCTGATGGCATACCTTCAGACAAAGCTTCATTTTATGGATGATAACCTTATCATCGACTTAGGTGCTAAGACACAAGTGACTACGGTTGAGTATACTGATAAACAAGATGCAGCAAATTCACAGCCAGCAAAAGATTCAAGTGCACCATTTTTACCACAGTTGGGCTTAACATATAAGCTTAATCACCAAAATCAGATCTTTACAAGTTTTTCTATGAACTATGCTCAACTTCCTGATAGTATCTATACAGGTACGGATTATGATCCAGATATTGAAAATGAAGAATCAACAAATATCGATTTAGGTTACCGTTTTAATGGACAAAATGCTGCAGTAACAGCGGCAGTTTATTATGTAGACTACAGCAATAAAATTGAAAGTATTTCAGCGGCTCCAGGTGATATTTTTGACGTAGGTCAATCTTACGCTGCAAATGTTGGTGGCGTTGAATCAACAGGTCTTGAGTTAAGTGGACTTTACCTTTTAAATGATGCATGGAAAGTTTCAGGAACGTATACATTCAGCAACGCAACGTATAAAGAAAATGTTGGTGAGTTGGATATCGAAGGTAATAATGTACCACTACTGCCACAAAACATGGTAACACTTGCACTTGACTACAGTAAAAGCGGTTATCTTTTTGGTGCTAACTTGAAATATAACAATAAAATCTACGGTACACGTGATAACAAGGAAGAGGTAGATGATTACACGATTACTAATGCTTACATTGGTTATAACAAAGCACTTAAAGATTCAGCTATTAAAAACATTAACCTCTTAATGAGCGTTAATAATATCTTTGATGAGAGCTACCTTGCATCATCAGGATCATTTGCTGATAACATGGGAGATGCATCTTACTTTGTAGGAACACCAAGAAATGCTACCTTAACACTTTCAGCAACATTTTAAT
>JAYEGP010000050.1:0-2768 GCA_034659135.1 Campylobacterota bacterium | reverse complement strand
TTATGGGGAGTGGCACAAGAAGCAATTTTATGAAACTACTATCATTTTTACTCGTATCCTTAAGTCTCTTTGCACAAGAACACCTTCCTACCAATTTTGAGATTACCCCTAATGCTGCAAAAGAGGCAGATTTTAGAAGCTTAAATCCTGATTTAAAACATCGACCCGATTATATTGCAGGGCAAGCCGTTGCCATAAAGCTCTCACCTGATGAAAAGAGACTTTTGATTTTGACAAGTGGTTTTAATAGAGTTCATAACAGTGACGGAACCTTAGATGTGAATGCATCCAATGAGTATGTATTTATATATGATGTTTCTAAAGGGTCACCGGTAAAAAAACAGGTGATTCAACTGCCAAATACTTTCTATGGGATCCTCTGGCATCCCCACAAAGATGCATTTTTTGTCTCGGGTGGTGTGGATGATAAAATCTACTACTTTACAATGTCCAAAGGCAGTTATCAAAAAACTAAAAGCATTGAACTTGGACATCAAAATGGGCTTGGCATTGCAGTGAAGCCGATGGCAAGTGAAATTGCTATTAATGAAAATGTCACACTTTTAGCGGTATCAAACATGGAAAATGATTCGGTGAGCTTGATTGATCTTCAGAGTTTTAAAGTCATTGATGAGATTGATCTACGTCCGGGAAAAAACAATCCAAAACTGCGTGGTGTTGCCGGAGGAGAGTTTCCTTTTGGTATTAGCTTTGTCGATGAGAAAATTTATGTGGCGAGTATGCGTGATTATGAAGTGGTTGTTCTTACATGTAAAGATAAATCCTTAAGACTTCATTCTCGTATTGCTGTAGGAAGTCAACCTACAAGAATGCTTTACAACAGAGAGCATAATGAACTTTTTGTACTTAACAGTAGAAGCGATAGTGTGAGTGTCATTGATACTAAAAATGAGCGTATCAAAGGGGAGTTCTTTACCATTGCACCTGAAGATATTTTTGATCAGTATCATTTAAAAGGGGCAAATCCAAATGCTTTGAGATTGCTTGGAGATGATCTTTATGTGACAAATGGGGGAACAAATTCCGTTGCGCGTATCGCACTGACACGTTCAAAAAAGAAAATTGAAGGAGAGGTCACAGCACTTTATCCTACGGGATGGTATCCCAATGACTTAGAGATAACGAAGAGTCATCTCTATGTGGTCAATGGAAAAAGTCTCTCTGGCAGTAATAGTGGTGATTGTCGCGATACACTCTCAACGGAACCTGATGCACTGGCTAAATGCACGGGACGTAACCAATATGTCTTTAAAACTAAAAAAGCCGGTTTTTTAAGTATGCCGCTTCCTAAAAAAGAGGAGCAGAAACGATTGACGCTGCAAGTGGCTAAAAACAACCATTTTATCCAAGAAAAAAGCTCTAATGAGATGATTGAGTTTTTACGTACAAAGATTAAACATATTGTTTACGTTGTGAAAGAGAACCGCAGTTACGATCAGGTCTTAGGTGATTTGGAGATAGGAAATGGCGATAAAAACCTAACGCTGTTTCCTGAAGTTATCACTCCCAATCATCACGCCTTAGCACGAAACTTTGTCACACTGGATAACTTTTTAGATAGTGGTTCAGCAAGTAATGATGGCTGGGTCTGGACAACTTCAGGACACTCTACGGAGTACACTGAAAAAAACATAATGATTCATTATGCTAAACGTGGATTGAGCTATGACAATGAGGGACAAAACAGAAATATTTCTTTAGCCTATGGCGATATCAAAGAGCGTCAAAAACATGATCCGCGCGTACCCGACGATGAGGATTTACTCCCAGGTATTCGTGATGTTGCGGCAGTAGATGGTGATGATGAAGCTCCGGCAGAAGGTTATATCTGGAATAAAGCACTTGAAGCAGGACTGAGTGTACGAAACTATGGATTTTACTGTGATGAAGAGCGCTATTTTCTAGATAAAAATGAGACAGGCTATATCGTTCCTAGTGAACACCCTTTTAAAGAGAAAATTGTTCAAGCCTACCCTAATAAACCGGCACTTTTGGATATTACAGATCCCTATTTTCGCGGTTATGATATGAACTATCCTGATCTATGGCGCTATAGAGAGTTTAAACGTGAGTTTAAAGAGTATGTGAAGAAGAAAGAGTTCCCAAATTTAGTTCTGGTTCGTTTACCTCATGATCATTTTGGTTCATTTGATACGGCTTTAGCAGGGGTGAATACGCCACTCACTCAGATGGCAGATAATGATTACGCTCTTGGTCTTTTGGTTGAAGATATCGCCAATAGCCCGTTTAAAGACTCTACACTGATCATTGTGATCGAAGATGATGCCCAAGATGGAGCGGATCATGTGAGTTCACACCGCAGTCTCTGTTTGCTTGCAGGACCTTATGTCAAAAAGAAGGCGGTGATTTCAAAGCGCTTCACGACGGTTAATGTTTTAAAAACGATAGAAGAGATATTAAATATTAAGCCAATTGGGCTCAATGACGCTTTGAGTGAGAGTATGATAGAGCTTTTTGATAAAAATGAGCACAACTTCTCTTATAAAGCTAAGGTACCTGATATTTTATACAAAACAGATCTCACTTTGCCTGAGGCACCTGAGACACTTGATCTTCCAAAAGAGCACAATAATAGCTATTGGGTTGATGTTATGAAAGGTCAGAATTTTGAAAGTGAAGATCAGCTCGACAGTACTGCCTTTAATCAAGCGCTTTGGAAAGGGCTTAAAGGTACAGAGTTACCAGAGCAACATCTAAAATAAAACTATGGAAAGAGGAAAAATGAA
>JAYEGP010000049.1:0-5156 GCA_034659135.1 Campylobacterota bacterium | reverse complement strand
AGTTCCTGTAGCACCTGTTGATGCAAATGCACCTGTTGCTAATGCTGCGGCCGCAACAGTAGAAACGATTAATTTTTTAAAGCTCATTAAAGCTCCTTATATATAAGTTTTTGCAATCAAATAACATACCAATTTTGCTCGAGCATGGCATAGAAATCTGTCACAATTAGGTGGATTATAGCGTAATTGCTATTTTAAAACAATATTTAAAGTGTCATCTATTCAGGAAGCTTAGATACTTTCATCTTGTGAAACCACTGATTACCGACATAATACCAGGTGTCATTGAAGAGATGTCTGTTCTTTTTTTCTTTATAAATCGTTTTTATATTTGCGATATTTTCTTCTTTAAAAGTGATCTCTTTTTGAATAATATGATAGCCTTTTTTATTTCCTTGTAAAAAATCACTATACCACTCAAATGAGCGAATAAATCGCTGATAGGGCATTTCGTACATGTAAGCTGATTTAAGATCTTTCTTTGAGAGTGCTTCCCAGTAGTCAAGATGTCTTTTACTAAGAAGCAACTCTTTATCAGAGTTTAGGCTAAGGTTATTATCTTTATAAGCATATGTACGTTTTTTATCACAGCCAGTAAAGAGAAGAAGAAGTACTAAAAAAGAGACTACTGTCTTCATTCTTCATTCTGTTTATTGTAAGGTTTTAAAAGCTTATTTTTCATTCGTAAGTAGGCTTTTTTATGTAAAATGGTAGTAATCTTATCTTTTACATCACTAAACTCATACATTCCCTCTTGCGTATGTGCTGTAATAGAGAAAATGCGATAAGCACCCTGATAATATTGTGGTGGTAAAATATAAGGCGGTTTGGCATTGTTATGAACTATAAGAGACTGTATGGATCTATCAATACGAATAATACTTGAAGTGTAATCATTTTTCGTATAGTTGTGATCTTTGGCATACGATTCAATATTTTGTGGTTCTTTTCGAAGTTTATTATAAACAGCAACACCCTCATCAAAATTTGGTATTGTATAGATAGAAAATGATATTGTTTCAGGTTTATTAAACTCTTGTTTATTGGCTACATAATAAGATTCTAAAGTTTCATCATCAATAGTGATATCTTCTTGATTGGCTCTTATGACTTCTAAGGCCAACTGTTTCTCTAATTCTAAGATAAAATTTATACGAATATTTTCAGGTATTTTACTGTCTTTGAGATAGGTTTGATAAAGATAACGATTTTTTTCAATAACTTTTTTGGCCTCATCATCTTCAATAATAATACGCTTTGCTTGAAAAGATGATTTCAACATATTAATCTCTTTGTAGGTCACTTCTCCTTCTCTTGTTGTATCAATATCAAGAGTTATTTCTGCTGATAGTAATAAAAGTGGTACGATTAATACTAAATATTTATACAATTTAAATCCTCTATTTAAGGTAAAACTCCACCACCAGAAGCACTACTTGTTGTTTGCGCTATACTTGATGATGAGTTTTGTACATTTTGAACTGAACTACTACTTTCCTCTAAAGAGGACTCAACAATAATTATTGTGCTGCTGCTACAGGTTGTTAATGGTAAGCAAAGATCTTGAGAGCTAAACGATGTTGTATTATTGTCTTCTGATGATGAGCTTATCTCTTCAGAGGACGAATTTTCACTACTTTCTGATGAGCTTACATATATTGAAGAAAATTGAGCAGATGAAATAAGAGGAATTTCCGACGAACTTACCACTACAGAAGAGCTAGATTGTATAGTTATATTTGATGAATTAACACTTGAGCTAGATTTTTTCATAGTGGATGAACCACTTCCACATCCTGTAAGACTTAAAGATAGAAAAAATATTACAAATGATAGTGATAATATAAATTTTATGTTCATGATAAACCCTCTTTTTATTATGTGAATTATAGTATTTTACTCTAAATAAATACTAAAAACTTAACTCAAAAAGCATAGATTTACTCCAACTTTTCTTATTTAAATATATTAACATACTTTTATGTGAAGATGATGTAGATGTATTTTGCTCTTCTGAGCTATTTGTTTCTGTACTGCCACCTGTATAAATATTAAAATCACTCACATCTTTTAAGATAATATCCGCATGTATTGATTGTTGATTGTCATACTTTATAGGCAGTTCTATAGGGCGCGCGGCTTCTAGTCTTGTTAAAGCATTCGTTCTTGAATGAACAAAATAAACGACATAAGGCATTGGGATTTGATGGAGAGTATTATGTGTCTGCATGCGGACTATATTGTAGTTTCTCTTTTCACCCTCTTCACTCACTAAATTTTGAGACTGTAAAAAATCATTATAAAGCAATCTAAATATCTTTGTTCGGTTCGCTTCTATAGTATCATGAAACAAAATGCGCTCATTCGAGAGTTTACTTGATGCAACAGCACCGTACATAAAGAGGACAATTAAAACAATAAGCACTACAGAGATCATCAGCTCCATAAGTGTGAAGCCAGGTTTAAAGTGTCGCATTAAATAGGTCTAGTATGTAAAATCATACCCTGCGTCTCACTATTTTTTATACTCACCTGTATCAACTCAAACTGAACAATGGGAGCTGCAGCTGAAGTCTCTTGAGAATCACCCATACTAAACTCCTCCTCTTCCATCTCCTCTTCTCCAAAACTTATCGTAGCAACGAGACGCTCGTTATAGTCAAATTTCTTATCTTTAAGATATTTTCTTAAATCATCATTATCAATGGTATAGGTTCTATCTAATATGTCATATAAAGTTTTAGATGTTCGATGATATTTACTATCAGCATGATTGCCTATAAGCGATATCTGCTCACTCATTGTAGAAGATTGTTTCAATTTTGAAAACATAAATGCGTAGTTTGAATTCATCTGTAAAAGGGCAAGACCCGCAATAGAAGCGATAGCAGTAGCGGCAATAACTTCTACAAGGGTAAAGGCACTACGCATTAAGTATCCTTTACTCCCACACGAATAATCTCATGTAAAGAGGTGGTTCCATCAAGAAGCAGTGTTTTTAACTGATCGGATAGCGTATCCATCCCTTGAGAGATGGCTTGATTACGAATAACATGATCACTTACCTTGTCTTTAAGCATGCTTCTAAAGTCATCATCAAGAACAAAAAACTCTCCAATAGCTTGTCTTCCATTGTATCCCGTATAGTTACAATCAGAACATCCACAAGATTTATAAATTTTTGCATTATCAGGTAAATCAAACTCTTTAGCAAACTCTTCTGCTAAGAAGTCTTCTTCTTTACATGTAACACAGAGCTTACGAACAAGACGCTGTGCTAGAACACCAAGAACAGAAGAGCCAATAAGAAATTGTTCAATTCCCATATCAATCATACGCGTAATGGATGCGGTTGCATTATTTGTGTGCAGGGTTGAAAAAACCAAGTGCCCTGTAAGTGCTGCTTGAATTGCGATAGAAGCTGTCTCCTGATCACGAATCTCACCAATCATGACAACATCTGGATCTTGACGTAAGATAGAACGTAATCCTGAGGCAAAGGTAAGGCCTGCTTTAGCATTTGTCTGTATCTGGTTAATATTATCAGCTTTGTACTCTACTGGGTCTTCAACGGTAATAACATTGATATCTGGTTTGGCAACTTCTTGTAAAAAGGCGTGAAGCGTTGTTGATTTACCACTCCCCGTAGGTCCTGTAACTAAAATAATGCCGTGAGAATGTTTTAAGAGTTCATCAAGTTGCGATACTAGTTTCTGCTCAAAGCCTAAATCTATCATGTGTGGGATGTCATCAGACTGCATCAACATACGCATAACAACACGTTCACCATAGTAAGTTGGCAAGATAGAGACCCTTACATCTACAGTCTTTCCAGCAATCTTCACCTGTGTTCGTCCATCTTGCGGAATACGTTTTTCAGAAATATCAAGATTGGAAATAACTTTAATACGACTGATAATAAGTGTTGCTACCTTATTGTCTATATCTGCATTTTTTATCAAAGCACCATCAATACGAAAACGTACAGAACTACGTTTTTCATGCACTTCTATATGAATATCTGAAGCACGTTTTTTCAAGGCTTGATAAAAAAGAGCATTCACAAATTTAATAACCGGGGCAGACTCTTCACTCGTTAATAAGTCTGAACTCGTTCTAAGAAACTCTGAAAGAGAGATGTCATCATCTTCGATATTTTCTTCGCTCTGCTCTAGCGAGCCAAGTTCGACATCAGTTCGAATTTCAAGAAATTTATTGTACAAACGGTCATACGAGTCATCATCTGCAATAACAATGGGATACGTAAAATTTTGTTTAGCCAAGTAATCAAAAGCAGATCCTAGATGACGTTGCGATAAGATTACATGTAAGACTTCTTCTATCTCAGAAAAAAGAACATAATTTTTTACAGAGATGTTAGTATCAAGACCTTCAATCTGCTGAGGCTGAAGGTCTACGTTTTCAAGTAATGGAAGATTTAACATCTAAATTCCTGAAGGAGAAACAAGATCCATAGGAGTTGTTTGATCTAAGACATCACCTGCTTCTTTTTTCATCTCCAGAAGACGTTCATCCAATTTACGTCCCAGAAGAACTTCATAATCACGTTGCACTTCATCAAGCTGATTCAAAAGTTTTCGGACACGCGGAAGATCTTCATTATTTCTGACGATATACGGTGTTAAGATAATGACAAGATTAATCTCTTCTTTGCTTGTCTCCGTATAACCAAAAAGCGCTCCAAGATAAGGTATGTCTTTAAGCAGTGGAATTCCTACATTACTAGTACGCTCTTTATCAGAAATTAGCCCTCCAATGATAACACTCTCTCCATTTTGGACAATGGCAGTCGTCACTACTTCACGTTTTGAGGTATTCACATAACCCGGAGTAGATCCAGGAATAACATCTTCAAGTTTTGTGGTTGTGATAAGAGAAACTTTATCACCCGATGAAAGACGTGGTTTAATTTTCAAGGTGAGTCCAATATCTTCACGAGAAACCGTATTACGTGCTAAATCTGTACTTTGATTACCTTGAACGGTACTCGTGACAATCGACTGCGTCTGCCCTACATAGATCGTTGACTCTTGATTATTAACACAAAGTAGTGTTGGCTCAGACAGGGAATGTGCCGCTCCATTTCCTGCAAGAAAATCGATAGTTGCCCCTAAAACGATACCTTGATCAAACTT
>JAYEGP010000048.1:0-22512 GCA_034659135.1 Campylobacterota bacterium | reverse complement strand
ATAAGCACCCCTTTATTTCAATTCGTAATTTTACACTTCACTCTCTTAAAAACTGCGCAAAGTGTCACTATAACTCCTTTTACATGTAAAAGTGATTATACTGTGGGACTTATAATTTGGAGGCTTTCATGATTGACGAGAGCATAACACTAGGCACGATCAACAGACTACGCATTGACCGTTTTGTCGTTCCAGGTCTTTTTTTGATGGCCGAAGATGAGAGTGACCTGTTGCTTCCCAACCAATACGTCACTGATGAGATGAAGCTTGATGATGAACTCGAAGTCTTTGTCTACACCGACTCCGAAGACCGTCTTGTTGCCACGACGGATAGACCCGTAGCCATGCGCGATGAATTTGGTTTTTTTGAAGTGGTCGATACTGCAACTTTTGGTGCCTTTGTCAATTGGGGACTTCCTAAAGATCTTCTCGTTCCAAAAAACCGTCAAAAAACTCCCATGAAAGTGGGAGAAAAACGTTTTTTACGTGTCATTAAAGATGATCGGAGTGATCGCCTTATCGGAGTAGAAAAAATCTCTCAGTATCTTGACAAGCCTCCTATGATCAACTCCAATACACCCGTATCACTTCTAGTCATCGCAAAAACGCCCTTAGGTTTTAAAGTGATTGTGGATAACCTTTATGAAGGACTTCTCTATCATGATGAGATCTTTCAAGAGCTTAGTATTGGGGATCTCACCAATGGCTTTATCAAGATGGTACGCAAAGATGGTACCATTGATGTCTCTTTACAAAAAATAGGTACGGCGCGAAAAGGGGATGATAGCGATAAGGTTCTCAGACTTCTTGATGAAAAACGCGGTATCTTGCCTTACAACTATAAAAGTGATCCTGAAACCATCAAAGAGGTTTTTGGTCTGAGTCGCAAAGCCTTTAAGCGTTGTTTAACTGCCTTAATCGATGCAGGAAAGATAGAAGTGAATGAGAAAGGAATCTTTAAAAAGTAATGGCAAAGAGAAAAAAGAGTGTTGAACTCTCGGAACAAAACCTTACATGTAAGGTCAATGAGATCGAATATAAGATCATTCGGTATTATCCCTCTGCCATGTCAGTTGATGTCAAAGCTATTGGTGAGAAGGCAGTAAAAGGATTGCAAAACATCCCCTTTGCACACCTCTCTAAAGAGATGAAAAAACGAGTCAAACCGAACTAAGGATAGTTATGAATGAATCTAACGCAACAGGCTTTATGGCGCTCATAGAGAGTGTCGGTGGTCCTGATATGTTTATCTGGATTGTGATGTTCTCTGTTTTACTGATAGGTGCGGGGGCACTTCTCTTTTTTAATCGAGAAGCGCCTTAAATGTGATAGAATTCATCCATGCAAATAGAAACCCTAATCGAAGAAAAAAATTTAAAATTGACCTCGGCTCGTAGAGAGTTACTTGAAATATTTTTGAAAGAGAACAGACCGCTCTCTTTTGATGACATAAAGAACAAGCTCACTATGGATAAGGCAACATTTTATAGAAATGTCTCAAAGTTTGAAAGTGTTGATCTTGTGAGCAGTTTTGAGTCCAATGATAAAAAACGTTATTATGAACTTCAAAAGACGCCACATGCGCACTTTATCTGCAATACATGTAATTCAATTGAGTGTATCAAAGAGGCGAAAGAACTGAATCTCGAGGGATATAAAGTTATGGATATTATCTATAAGGGTATCTGTAAAAGATGTCTCAAAGCGTGATGATGCCTGTTTATAAAACATGGCATCATCACAGAATAAAAATTAAAATTTAATATCTGCTCCAACACTCACTTGTCTACCCGGAAGCGGTGCCGTCTCTTTTAAAAATGAGAGGTGATTACGGGCTTCTTCATCCATTAAGTTCTCTCCCTTAAGAAAGAGACTATATTCAGTCGCACCCATTTTACTCTCATAACTTAGCATGGCACTCAGCCAACCATAGCCCTCAGTAGAGGTCTCATTTTTAGCTTCAAAACGGCTCTCATCGACCTGTTTGTAAGTCATACTTCCCGTATATTCACCGTAGTTGTGTTTCAGATTTATCGAAGCACTTAGTGGTGGCATACGTGGGATATTACCCCCAGAAATAATCTCACCACGAATCATCTCAAGTACCAATGTGATATCAAATCGGTGCTTTTGCATTTCGTGTGTGTAAGCCTGCTGAAGTGCTGCTCCATAAATTCTGGCTCCAACCTGCTCCATGCTCCAAACGGGTGAGTTGTGAAAAGGATCAAGCAGGGGATTCCCATCTTCATCTGCCATCGGCGATTGATAGATGTAGTTGAAAAAATGGTAATAATACGCACTAAGCTGTGTACTCCAAGAGCCATATTTTGTTAAATAATCCATATCAGCATTGATAGAGTTTTCAACATTGAGGGTATGATCACCAATAATATAACTCTCAGTAGCGTGGTGAAACCCATTCCAATAGAGTTCACTCGCAGATGCAAGGCGTTCAATATAGCCCAAAGAGGCCTGTAGTGAGCTCTGAGCGTCAAAATAGTGCATCCAGTCCGTAGTGACACTTATGGCACTGTCTTGGCGTGGGTCATAATAACCTGCTATCAAGGCTTCACTCACCAACCAAGGTTCTTGAATATTATCGGAATCAATATCCATAGCTCTCAGCCCCAAACGAAGTCCAAAACCAATCTCATCTTCATCAAAATAGCGTTTTGAGCTCAGTGCTGTCACGACGTTTTGTTCTGCCGTATTGGGCATAGGGTGACCGTGTGAGAACATAATGCCAGTACGATTATAATAATCTGTCAATGATATCCCATCTTCTACCGGAGTACGTACTGCATCATAAAAGTGATCACAGGCACCATGCTCATGACACACTTCCAAGGTACTTTGAAGATACTGCAGATGGAGATCATGATGCCAGTCTCCGGTGTCAAATCCAAAGAGGGTCGAAATACTCTGTTGCTCCTGTCCAAAAAGACCGTCTTTGCTTCCACCCTCCGTCTCATTATGCAGATAGCTACTGCTCTGAATTTCGGTCTGAATGTGTTCAAAGATGTCAAAAGCATTGGAAAGATGCCATACGGCTCCAAAACGCTCTTGTTCCATATTGATACGTGTTTCATATTTTGAATGATTCGGAATACCGTAATCTTTACTTAGCCAATCACCATAGACTTTAAGCAGGTTGTTTTCATTAATCTGCCATCCCAATACAAGATGGTTTTGTAAGGTTTTTGTATCCGAATCATTAACGGCTAAGCCACCACCCGCTTCATAATCATCCGCTTGATGCAGATAACTGTCAAACATCAATGAGAGGTTGTATTCACTTACTTCGAGAGTTCCTCCCGCAACCGTTCCACTACCATTACTGCCGTAAGCACCATTGAGGTTGGCACGGACACCCTCTTTTAGAAGTGTTTTTTGATGCTCTTCGCCTTCAACACGAATGACACCACCACTATAACTACCATAAAGCAGTGAGGCGGAACCTTTGACCAGCTCGATCTGCTTTGATGCTCGAGGCATTAAGCCCACGGCATGGTCTTGACTCATGGCAGAGAGGTCGTTGAGTATGACATTTCCTTGGGTAATACCGACACGGTAACCATCCATTCCTTTGACAACAGGGCGACCTACTGCAGGTCCGTAACTGGCAGAATTGATAAATGACTCTTTGTCTAAAAAGTCACCTAGCGTTTCACCTTTGGACTCTTTAGCAAGCTCACTACTCTTCATCACTTTTCTATCTTCAAGCTCATGATGTTTATGACTTTCAATGGAAACCGTGCCAAGATCTACTGTCGACGCTCCAAGAAATGCCGGCAGTAATAGAAATAGTGATAAACGATTAATAATGGTCATGATCTTCGTGATCTGCAGATCCAAAACCGATCATCTGTCGAGGTTCTACACTGCTTGGAAGTAGTTCATTGATATCCCACTTAGAGTGAGGATGATACTCTGCACCATCATGACGATCCATAAGATAGAGTCTTTTTGAAGAGTACATGTAAACAAATACACCTTCATCGTCCTTGGCTGTACTGTAGGTTGTTATACCACTCTCATCCTTAGTACAAGAACTTGCACCATCAAGAGTAATCGGACCTTGTACAAAGTCTAAAGCACTTTCACCCTCTTCAAAGACATAAAGTTGACCCCCTTGCGTCAATGCATAGTGATGGGCATCGCTATGCTCTTCATGACCCTCTTCTTCATGTGCTTCTTCCTCTTCAATATAGGGAACATAAAAGTTACAGAGCGTTTCGCCATAAGTAGCCAGTGCCGCTTCAATCTCTTCTTTGATCTCGTTTTGTTCTGCTAGATAGATGTTAAATGCTTTAAGCGCACCCGCTTTTTTCATTTTGATCGCTTCAGAGTAGGTTGCTGAGATCTCGCTGTTCGGATCAAACTCATCGGGCGAGTGCGCGGCAAGATCTTCACCATGGAAATGTCCAAGATAGATCATATTCTCATGTGTCAAATTGCCATCTATAGCAAAATCATACGATGTTTTTACCATGACGACTTTTTTATCAACAACAACGGTTCCGTTTACATCTGTAATGGCATGAGGCCAATAGATCATACGGCCTTCATCTTTATCAGGCATATAGAAATTGCTTGTGCTATCACTGTTGAGATCTTGGGATTCTCCTTCATCAGAATGGTAAGCATACTGTGCTTGACTCATATGATCGTAAAAGAAGAAAAGATTTTCACCGTCAATGACAGGACCTGCTGTATTTCCGCTGCCGCTGCTTGAATCACATCCGCTAAGTATTAAAGCTGCACCTAAAATGAGTGCTGCATTTTTGATTGTATCTGTTTTCATAAGTATCCTAAATATTTTATTTTGTAAGGTTATTTGATTGAAAGAAAATTATAATTGAGGAGGGGCACGGATACTAAAATACTGATAGCGTTTAAACCCAAATATTGAGGTAATAAAAGAGATAAAAACAAAGGCAGTAAATAGAAGATAGAGACTCGTATCACTAAGAATATCTCCACTAAAATAGAGCTGTTCTAAAACATAAACAGAACAGTCAGAATCATGGTGATGCTCCAAGCTATCATGGATAAATGAGTGAACGATTGTAAATAGAAAAGCGGCAATCAATACCGTTAAAATCGCTGTACGCATTGTATACAAAATACGACTTACGCTCTGATATGACATTGGCACCAAGGCAACTTCTGTTTTCATAGAACGAATAATACCCATAGACTCTTACATACAACTTATGCGAATGCGACTTAATCGCATATAACAAAATGGAATGCGACTTGCTTTCTTGTTTACAATACTTTACATGTAAGGAGAACTCGTGCACACTGCCGTCATCCAGAATTACCATGACTTTCCCCAAAAAATAGTTGATCTTAAATGGTTAGAACTTGAGCTTCATCGCATTAGTGCTGAACATTTTGATCTCAAATGGAATACACATCGACAATGCATTGAGCATGATTTTAAAACGGAAGAGGAGTATCAGATACTCCATCGCTGGAGTGAACATGTCGGTGCAAACTTAGAAGTTCATGCCCAGCACGCTTATATTTACTGTTGAAACTATTGCTCCATGCCTAAACCTTTTTGTAAATTCCATACTCAATACTATCTAAGTTTGGATGTTTTTGAATATGATCGGCATGACCTTTGATGTAGATGCCATCAGTTTTCAAGAGATTAACGATAATGCTTAAAGCTTTTTCTCTTTTTTCATTATCAAAATAGATAAACATATTTCTTGATAAGACAATATCGTACTTATTTTTTTCATTATGTAGATCAAAGATGTTTATCTGCTCGAATTTTGGTTTTTCTCTTAAGGTAGCGATAACTTGATAATAATTATCTACTTCATTAAAATATTTATGTTTAGTTTGATTATCAATTTTATGCAAAGAGTGTCCATCATACTCCCCACGCTGGGCTTCGGCAATGGCATCAGAGTTGATATCATATCCAGATATCTCAATACGGCTGATATCGACACCCGCCTCACATAAAAGAAGTAAGATAGAGTAAATCTCTTCACCACTAGAACTTGGCATGGACAAAATTTTAAAATGCTTTGTTGAACTTTTTATATACGCTACCAACCACTCTAACTCTTTTAACTCTCTTAGAAAAAAAGTTTCATTTACGGTAACGATATTGATAATCTCTTGATAAAACTGATGGTCATTATTCATTTTACTTAAAAATTCATCCGTGGTATAGATACCCTCATCTATTGCATACTGTTGCGTTCGTGAGGATGTTAAAGCTCTTTTATCTAAGTCTGTTATTCCACTTTTTTCATAAATAAAATCTGTTACTTTTTTAAAGTTTGAAAAATCGCTCTCTCTTGTTATATCAAGCTCTCTGCTTTCTGAGTCACTTTTTTTGTTGAGCCAATTAAAAAAAACCATTAAAATTCCTAAAGCACTCTTTAATCTCATCAAGTGTTTTTACCTGATCTACGATACCACGCTCTATAGCAGCCTTTGGCATACCATATACAGGAGATGATGTTTCATCTTGAGCAAATACTTTTGCACCTTTTAATTTTAAGTTCATTGCTCCATCAATGCCATCGCTACCTATCCCCGTCATGATTAAGATTTTTAACTCAAAACGATCACTATATTCTACAAAAGAGTTAAAAAGCTTATTAATATCTGGAGTGTAATTTTGATTCTCTTTGTCGGTCACTATCTCAAAATTTCCGTTATTTTGCTTTAAAACTGAACTGTGTGAGCATACAATAAGAGAGGCTTCATTGAAAGATGTTTTTAATGGAGTGGCTAAAACGTTTATTTTTAATGATGCATTTAAATCTTTAATAAAAAAAGGCAAGACCTCTTCTCGCATATGTTGCACCACTATAATGGTGCAAGATAGAGAGGTGATTTGTGAAAGTAACTCCTTAATTTGCGAGGGACCTCCCGTAGAAGCCCCAATGAGTAAAATCTTTCGTTTCAAATATTAACTTTTGTAAGATGCTAGTAAATTATTGAGTTTTGCCGTCATTGAAGAGAGATGATCTGATGCAGAGGCTATCTCTTCAACACTTCTTGCGTTTGATACTGAGAGATCATTGACAAGCTCTACCTTATCTATCATCGCTTGAATCACTTTTCCATTTTCTACATACCCCTCAACCATCTCATCCACTTTACCAACAGCCGTTTCCATAACATTGACACTGCTTGAAATTTCATCTTGAGCTTCATTAGCACTTGATGAAAGCTTTTCTATCTCTTGAGCATTATGGCTTATTGAATCACTAGCATCGGTAATAGATTGCACAATAACACTGATCGTTGCATTGATCTCTGAGAGTGACTTTTGCGTTCGTTCTGCTAGTTTTCTCACTTCATCAGCAACAACAGCAAACCCTCTACCATGTTCACCTGCGCGGGCAGCTTCAATTGCAGCATTTAATGCAAGTAGGTTTGTTTGGTCTGCGATATCACCTATGACTTCTAATACCATCTTAACCTGATTTGCATCACTGCTTAAGGTACTGAGTCTATCCGCCAATTCAGCTTCGGCATGAGAACGAACATTAATCTCATTTGCTAAGGTGATGATGAGTGTATTAGCACCATTTAAAGTCTCTTCTGCTCCATTTAGCTCAGATTCTGTATTTTTTGCATTCTCTATAGATGATGTCAATATACCTTGCAAGGCTTTACCTTGAACACTTACCTCACTAACAATACTAGACTCCTCTTCAGCTTTTTGACCAATCTGAAGCGATGTTCTTGCTAACTCTTCACTTACGGAAGCATTTTCGCTGCTAGTCTGTTTTGCTTGAACCACGGTATCTTGCACTTTTTCTATAAAACCATTAATAAATTTTGCAACATTGGCTATCTCATTATTACCCACTATTTGAAGTCTTTGAGTTAAGTCACCCTCGCCATGCGCTAAATCTTCTGCTCTCTCTTCTAACTCTTTAAGTGGACGGACTAAAGCAAAGTTAAGTAAAAATATTGATATTAAAATCGCAACAACAAATATAATCACAGAGGTAACTATCACATGCATTCTAAAAGTATGTGGAGTCTCCATAAGCTCCGCCTCATCGATCTCAGAGATGATAGCCCAATGCAGATCTTCACCAATATGAAGTGGCTCATAAGCAGAGAGAACAGGATTGCCATTATAATCGATGATAATCTTAGTATCATGCTTTCCAGCGAGTGCCTCTTGAGATGCAATCGTATCAACCCTGCCACCTGAAACATTAGCAAACGATGCTTTTAATGAGTGACCTTTTGGATCTAAATAGCTATCACTTCTCATTTTTTTATCTTGCCCTACGAGGTAATCCTCTTGAGTGTCACCATAACCTTTTCTAAACTGCATAATTTTGTTGATAGCAGCATCTGAAATTTGAAGTACTAAAACAGATCTAAACTCACCATCAATGTAAATAGGCGTACCTAAAAACATTGCGGGAGCATCATTACTTGGGGCATAAGGTGCCATATCTATAAAAACAGGTCGCTTCAACTCTCTAACTTTTTTCCAAACCTCGCCTAAGCCTGAGTCTTTTAGGCTTCCACTACCGACATTGGCACCATAGTCTGACTCTTTTGCTTGAGTGTACATAACATGACCATGCTTTGCACAGATGACAAAAACATCATAATAACCATACTCTTTCGCATAGTTTTGAAAAAACTCTTCATGGGGAGCAGTCTTCTGTTTTACTAAGGCATCGCTAACGGGATAGATACCCTTAGCTTGAACCTCTAAGAGATTCTGAACAGAGGTTAAATCTTCTGTTAAATCTCTAATATTTGAACTTCTTGCAAGAACGTTAATATCTCCTATACGCTCATGAAAAAAGCTCTCTATCTGAAATTTTTTAATCTCATTTGTTGTTTTTAAAGAGTGATAATTCTCTTTTATCATCATCTCTTCACTCTCAGTGGAGACGATATAGGTGATAGCCAATGCCATAAAAAACATAGAACCAAAAATAAGTCCTAAGTTTTTAGTTTTTATACTTACATCTGTGATTAAATTCAAAATAACCCCTTCATAGCTTAAATCCAAATTTTAAATCTTAAAATCCTATGTCAATTGTAACTAAATTCTATTAAAAATTATGCCCCTATTTCCATTAAATTAAGCAAAGAACTTTTTGCATAGTACCTGTTTCATAAAAAAACCTTACATGTAAATCCAAACTACTTGATGAAAGTATGTTATAGTAAAATTATTAAAACGTAAATTCAATCAAAGCGATGCTATGGATACCATTTTACTCTATATTGTTACTGCCTTAAGTGTGGCTACCATCTTAAATATTTTTTTAAAACGCCTTGGTGTGTCACATATCATCGGATATATCGTGACAGGTACCCTGCTCGCATACGCCTTTGGTATTCGTGAGGAAAATGCGCACTCTTTAGAGCTTGTAGGTGAATTTGGTATTGTCTTCTTAATGTTTACTATTGGTCTTGAGATGTCACTTGCCACGCTAAAAACAATGAAAAAACTTGTATTTGTCAATGGAGCACTGCAAGTGGGAATTAGCGGGCTTATTTTTTATCTTTTCGCTTATTATCTTTTTAGTATTAGCATGGAAGCCTCACTTATTATCGCTTCGGCTTTAGCACTCTCTTCAACCGCTATTGTCCTTACCTATCTCAAAGAAAATAAGGGTATCTATGCCCCTTATGGCCGTCAATCAACTGGAATTCTGATTTTTCAAGATATCGCTGTTATTCCTATCTTACTTATGATCGGTTTTCTTGCCAATGATGGGGATAACTTACAAGGTGTTCTTTTTGAAACATTCGTGAGTGCTGTTGTTGTTATTGGACTTCTCTTTGTTGTAGGAAAAAGAGTTGTGGCATGGCTCTTACACTTCTCAGCAGACTCTAAACTTGATGAACTCTTTATGGGTTCGGTCTTAATGATTGTCATTGGCGCTTCTCTTTTGGCGCATCTTGCTGGGTTTACTTATTCCCTTGGAGCCTTTGTTGCGGGTATGATTATCGCTGAAACAAAGTATTTGCATAAAGTTGAAGCCGATATTGCTCCTTTTAAAGATCTTCTCTTGGGTCTCTTTTTTATCACGGTGGGAATGAAGATTGACCTGCTCTTTTTTGCACAACATGCCTTAGAAATTATTGGACTCTTTGCTGTTGTGGTTTTTATCAAAGGTGCTATTATCCATCTCATCATTAGTAGTGAGTCTAAGTCGGTTACTGGGTTTAAAACTGCAGTAACACTCTCACAAGTTGGTGAGTTCTCATTTGCTATTTTTGCACTTGCATCTAGCAATCACCTGCTTGAGCCTGAGCTTTCACAGATGCTTGTACTTATGGTCGTGCTCTCCATGATTGCCACCCCTTTCATTCTTGCTAAACGTAAATGGCTACAAGACATCATATTTAAGCGTGGTGAAATCAAAGAGGCAGATCTTACAGGACTTGCAGAGCATAAAGACCATGTTATTGTCTGTGGTTATGGTAAAGTCGGCCAAAAAGTGGCCAAACGACTCCGTGATGCAGAGATTGAACATGTAGTCATAGAAAATAATTACGCTTTGGTTCAAAAAGCAGCGCATGCAGGAGAAGAGATCTACTATGGTGATATTTCAAAAGCTTCCGTATTACATGCCTTACATGTAGAAAATGCTGCATCGGTCATTATTACCCTAGAAGAGAGTGATAGAAAACTGTTGGTGTGTGAAGCCTTATATAAGTATAAAAAAGATCTTAATATGATTGTTGAAGTGGATACATCAGATGAAAAACGGATGTTCTATAACTTAGATTCCATTACCACAGTCTATGCACAAGATGAACTCGCAACGATATTAGTACAAAAGTCTATGAAAGATATTACGCAGTAAGCTTAGGAATCAGAATTGAATAAAATGTAAATCTTAGGGATTGCTATTTTAGTTCTAGTCACACTATTTTATGAGGAGCATAGCCTTAGCTACGCGACGATTAAAATCGTTTGACTAGGGCTAAAAGAGTACGCTAAGATTTATGTTTTATTTAATTTTGATTCCTTACATGTAAAGAAACTCTTTACATGTAAAAGATTATTTATAGCGGTAAGTAATACGGCCCTTATCAAGACTGTATGGAGTCAGCTCTAATTTAACTTTATCTCCAGGTAAGATCTTGATATAGTGCATACGCATTTTACCGGCGATATGACATAAAATCACATGCCCGTTCTCAAGCTCTACGCGAAATGTTGCATTCGGTAGTGCTTCAACAATTTTTCCATCAACTTCAATAACGTCAGCTTTTGACATTGTCTTCTCCTATTGCTTTGAAAGAATTTCAGCTCTACCGTTTATCACAGCGACTGTATGTTCATAATGCGACCCGCGTAGGCCATCTGAACTGACTACATCCCATCCATTACCACGAATAACTGCCTTGGCTTCCTTTTGACAGATCATCGGCTCAAGGCAAAATACCATGCCATTTTTGATCTTAGGGCCAGCCTTGGGATTCTTACCCTCTAAATAATTTGGAATTTCAGGTTCTTCGTGAGGTTTTTTTCCAATGCCATGACCGCAAAAGCCACGAAGTGGAATATACCCTCGCTCTAAAATAAACTGTTCCATTGCAAATGAGAGCTCTTTAAAACGCATCCCTTCTTTAATGGTATCTATCGCATAATAGAGGGTATCTTTTGCACAGGCGATTAAGGCTTCATCTTCAGCACTTATAGCTCCAACAGGAACTGAAATTGCCGCATCACCAAAATAACCATCAAGTTCCGTACCGATATCAAACCCGATTACATCACCCTCTTGAAGTTCATAATCCGATGGAATACCATGAATAATCACTTCATTAAGAGAGGTGCATACCGCATTTGGAAATCCGTAAAGACCCTTAAATGAAGGCTTAGCTCCTTGTGAGCGCACATAATCTTCAGCCATAGCATCAAGTTCTCTTAAACTCATACCGACTTTAGTATTGGCTTCAAGGAGTTTGAGTGCGCCGCTAACAATCTTGTTAGCGGCGCGAAGTTTTTCTATTTCTTGTGGTTTGCGTAGCGCAATTGCCATTGTCTAGAGGCCTACCGCACTAAGAGTTTCATATTTGCTCATGTAGATCTGAGCCTCTATTTTACGCATCGTATCCAGAGCAACCTGAACAACGATGAGTACCGCTGTACCCCCAAAGAAGAAAGGTACACCCATTCCTTTGATGATCATAAACGGTAGCGTTGCTACCAGTCCAAGATAGATCGCACCACTAAAGGTTAGACGACTCGCCGTCTCATTCAGAAACTCTGCTGTCGCAGCACCGGGACGCACACCGGGGATAAATCCACCTTGCTTTTTAAGATTTTCTGAAATATCTTTGGCATTGAAGACAATCGATGCATAAAAATAGGCAAAGAAAACAACAAACAAGAAGGTTAAAAAGTTAAAGAAATAACCACTTGGATTCAGGTAATCCGTAATACTCTGAATAAAAGGATTGGTGCTAGCAGAGAGTACCGTCATCGGAAACATCAAAATTGCTGATGCAAAGATAACCGGGATAACTCCAGAAAGATTCACCTTAATCGGAATATAGTTCATCACACGTTTATTCTGGTTTTGCATCATTGTCTTTTTAGCATACGTGACTGGCACACGCCGTTCACCCAACTCAACATAGATAATAATAAAAACCGTCAACAAGATCAGTATCAAAATACCGATCAAGGTAATAAAACTCATAGCTCCCGTATTAATCATCGTAACCGACTGTGAAATCGCACCAGGAATTGCTGAAACAATACCGGCGAAGATGATCAATGAGATACCGTTACCGACACCACTTTGTGTGATCTGTTCACCAATCCACATCAATAACATCGTACCCGCAAGCATCGAAACTACCGCTACAAGGATAAAAGTGTTTTGATCAACAAGAATTGCACTACTACCGTCTTTGCCTGTAAGACTCTGCAGTCCTACACTCACCCCAATGGCTTGGACAACAGTAATGGCAATGGTTGCATATCGAATGATCTGCATGTATTTCACCATGCCATCACGCTCTTTTTTCATCTGACCGAGATTAGGAAATGTTGCTGCTAGGAGCTCCATAATAATCGAAGCGGTGATATAAGGCATGATTCCAAGTGAAATAATTGAGAGTCGTTCGATGGCGTTTCCGCTGAACATATTAAACAGTCCGAGTGCATCGGATGCATGAGAGTCAAAAAAAGCAGCAATGACTGCCGTGTCAACACCAGGTACTGGCACGTATGCCAGTAACCGGTAAAGAAAAAGAAACCCGATCGTTATTAAGATCTTGTTTACTAATTGCTGGTTCATTATTTGCCAGTTGTTATAACGTTTTCGTCTTTAATTTTTGAAGCCAAATCTTTAGCAGATGCGCCAACAAGTTTTACACGAGTGACAGACTTACCAAGTTTATGAACTTCACGGATACTCTCCATTGTGATTTCAGCTAATTCTGAAACCACTGTAATACGCTCTACGTTAATCACATAAGGCTTAACGTTATGAGAATAAAAACCGATTTTTGGCATACGTTTTGCCAAAGGTTGTTGACCCCCCTCAAAGTTACGCTTACGCTTGTAACCTGAACGAGATTTTTGTCCCTTTTGACCACGAGCAGAGGTTTTACCCCATCCACTACCTTGACCACGGCCAACACGCTTACGTGATGATGTTGAACCTGTGGCAGGTGTTAAGTTTTCTAATGACATACCTATCCTTTAAGACGTGAGAGTGCTTCAATCGTAGCACGAACAACAGTATTTGGATTATTTGATCCCAAAGACTTGGTCAAAATATCTTGTATACCCGCAAGCTCTAGAACCGGACGCATCGCACCACCAGAGATAACCCCGGTACCTTCAGATGCTGGTTTTAGAAGTACGCGACTGGCATTATATTTATGCTCAATGTCATGTGAAATCGTAGTTCCTTTGATCTTAACAGTAGTGAGGTTTTTAAAAGCCTCATCGACCGCTTTTTTGATCGCATCTGGAACTTCTTTGGCTTTACCAACACCGTAACCTACAGTACCGTTTTTATCGCCAACTACGATAAGCGCAGTAAAACGAAAACGTCTACCACCCTTAACAACTTTAGTGACACGACCGATGTTTACGATCGATTCTTCAAAATCTTCTCTGTTGATATCATTCATCATCAGCCCTTAAAACTTAATTTCATTAGCACGTAGTGCGTCACCAAACGCAGCAACAACGCCATGATATTGGTAACCATTACGGTCAAAAACAACTTCATTAAGACCAGCAGCCTTAAGTGTTGCAGCAAATGCTTCACCTAATTTAGCAGCGTCTTCTTTGTTTGCTTTCAACGACAATGCTTTAGAGCTGATCGCTGCCAAAGTTGTTGATGTGTTATCATCAATCGCTTGTGCACTCAAATAACGGTTCGAGCGAAACACAGAAACACGTGGTAAACTTGCCGTACCTGAAATTTTTGCACGGATACGAAGTTTACGCTTAAGACGTCTACTTACTTTTGCTTTTAATTCTTTAGCTGTCATAATTCACGCCCCCTTATTTCTTAGCTGTTTTACCGGCTTTACGCACGATATGCTCTTCCATGTATTTCACACCTTTACCTTTATAAGGCTCTGGTGGACGATATGCACGAATCTCTGATGCCACTTGACCAAGAACTTGTTTGTCATGGCTTTTGAGTGTAATCACATTCTTCTCAACTTCTGCAGTCAATCCCTCGGGTAGAGGATAATCGATATCATGAGAAAAACCAAGTTGTAAGTTCAGTGTTTTGCCTTTTACAGCAGCACGGTAACCAACACCATTGATCTCAAGTTGTTTTGAGTAACCTGTTGTTAAACCGGTTACAATATTTGCCGCTAAAGAACGGTATGTTCCCCAAAATGCACGATCTTTACGATCATCAGATTTTGAAGTAAACGTTAAGGTCTTATCTTCGAAAGAGATACCAACATTTCCTTTTGTATCAAGAACTTGTTTGATCTTACCTTTTTCAAAAGTAACCTCATCACCGTTAACAGTAACTTTAATCTCAGCTGGAACAGAAACAGGTAATTTACCAATACGACTCATAACCTACCCCCTACCATACTGTACAAAGGACTTCACCACCAAGACCAAGCTCGTAAGCTTTATCATTAGCAAGAACACCTTTTGATGTTGAAACGATAATCGTACCGTAACCATTTTTGAAACGCTTAACGTCTTCTTTACCTTTATAGACACGACGTCCAGGCTTAGATACACGTTTCATCTCATTAATAACTGTACGACCATCATCGCCGTACTTTAGCACAACATTGATCGTTTTTTTGTTACCGTCTTCAACGACATTGAAACTGTCGATATAACCTTTGTCAGCTAAGATAGCGACAACTGCTTCTACAGACTTTGAGTGTAACAGAGATGTTACATCAATACGACGCATACCCGCATTACGAATACGTGTCAATGAATCTGATATTAAATCATTTACCATTTATAAATTCCTTTTGTTGCAAGTCTAAAAAGACTGCGATTGTTAGGAGTTTCCATTTAATAATACGCCAAAGGAAATGAATTCCTTTCGGCTACGCTAACGCTGTGTTTTCTTCGGCAGAATGCCCAACACACTAGTGTGTTTTAGCAGACTAGTCTGCTGAGCACTCCGCTGAGGAGAACCCAGTGTTAACGTAGTCGGATGAATTACTTCATCCGACGTTTAAATTACCAACTGGACTTTCTAACACCTGGGATTAATCCCTCATTTGCCATTTTTCTAAAGCAGACACGACAGATACCAAAATCACGAAGTACAGAGTGTGGACGACCACAGATCTGACAACGCGTATAACCACGTACTTTAAATTTAGGAGTACGTTTTGCTTTTGCAATCATAGACTTCTTAGCCATTATTTGCTCCCTTTAGTAAACGGCATACCCAGTGCTTCAAGAAGACCGAAGCCCTCTTTATCACTTGCTGCAGTCGTAACTACAGTGATATTCATACCGTGAATTTGCATGATTGAGTCGTATGTTACTTCAGGGAAGATCAACTGCTCAGTCAAACCGAAGTTATAGTTACCACGACCATCAAAACCGTTACGTGGAACACCACGGAAATCTTTCACACGTGGAAGTGCAATTGAGATCAGTTTATCTAGGAAGTTGTACATGTTTTCACCACGAAGGGTTACCTTAACACCAACGGGCATTCCTTCACGTACTTTAAATCCTGCAACAGATTTTTTAGCCATTACAACAGAAGCGTGTTGACCGGCAATAACACTAACAGTATCTTGGATGTTTTGAATAAGCTTATTATCTTTCATTGCAAAACCAGCACCAACAGTGATCATGATTTTTTCAACTTTAGGAATCTGCATATCGTTTTTAATTTCAAGCTGCTCTTTAAGTTGAGGCTTAAGAGCTAGGTACTTATCTTTCATACGTGCCATGAATTACGCCTCCACTTTTTTTACATTTGAAGCATCAACAGGCATCTCTTTCGTTTGAAAGCCACCTTGAGGATTCTCTTCCGTAGGTTTAATCGCTTTTTTTACAGTTTTAACACCAGAAACGATAACCTTGTTCTTCTTAGGAAATACAGCGATAACCTCTGCTTGAGTGCCTCTATCGTCACCCGCAAGGATCTCTACTGTATCACCCTTTTTAAAATTAAATTTTGCCATTATACAACCTCCGGAGCCAAAGAGACGATTTTCATGAAACCTGAATATCGTACTTCACGAGCAACAGGACCGAAAATACGTGTACCGATTGGCTCTTTTTTAGCATCAAGGATTACGGCTGCATTGTCATCAAAACGGATCAAAGAACCATTTTCACGTTGTACCTCTTTTTTAGTACGTACGATAACAGCTTTAATAACCTGACCTTTTTTTACTTTACCTGTTGGGACCGCTTTTTTAACTGAAGCAACGATAACGTCACCAACAGATGCGTAGCGACGCTTAGATCCACCCAGTACTTTGATACACATGATCTCTTTTGCACCAGTGTTATCAGCAACATTAAGACGTGAAAAACCCTGGATCATGCCTCTGCTCCTCTTACAACACTTTTAAGTTCGAAGTTTTTAGACTTTGATATTGGACGGCACTCAACCGCAATAATCTCATCACCAACTTTAAGTTGATTGCTTTCATCATGTACTAGGTACTTTTTAAAGCGTTTTACAGTTTTATGGTAGCGTGGATGCATTACACGGCGTTCTGTAACGATTGTTACAGTTTTGTCACCGGCAACTTTAATTACGTTACCTTGAATTTCACGTTTACTCATCAACGCCCCTTATTTCGCTGCGCTAAGCGCAGTATTGATACGTGCAATATCTTTTTTTGCAACACGAAGTTCCGTCGTGTTAGTCAATTGCATCATTTTTTGTTTGATCTTCATAGTGAAAAGCTCAGTCTTCTTCTCTTTAAGCATTGCTTGAAGTTCAGCTGGGCTTTTATCACTCAAATCAGAATATTTCATTATTCATCTCCTGTGTGACAATCTTAGTTCTAAATGGGAGTTTGTGCATCGCAAGCGTTAACGCTTCACGAGCTACATCTTCTGGAATACCACCCATTTCAAAAATAATACGTCCTGGCTTAATATTCATAACCCACTTCTCAACAGCACCCTTACCTTTACCCATACGAGTTTCAAGAGGCTTAGCTGTTAGTGGCTTATCAGGAAATACACGGATCCAGATCTTACCTTGACGCTTAATATGACGTGTTGATGTGATACGTGCTGCTTCAATTTGACGTGACGTAATACGACCTGCTTCAACGGCTTTAAGTGCCATATCACCGAAAGCTAATTTGTAACCGCTACGAGCATAACCACGATTACGGCCTTTCATCATTTTACGATATTTCGTTCTTTTTGGCATTAACATAGATTAGTCCGCCTTTCTTTCACGTGGTTGGCGATTTGGACGACGCTCACGCTTCTCTTCTTTTGGTTCCGCTTGGATACCTTTAGTAAGAACTTCACCTTTGAAGATCCATACTTTAATACCAATGATTCCATAAGTTGTTTGTGCTTCAGCAAAACCGTAATCGATTTTTGCACGAAGTGTATGAAGAGGAACACGTCCCTCAAGATACCACTCAGTACGTGCCATTTCAGCACCACCAAGACGACCAGCAACAGCAATTTTGATACCCTTAGCGCCTGAACGCTGAGCACCTTGCATCACTTTTTTCATCGCACGACGAAAGGCAACACGACGCTCAAGTTGTGTTGCAACATTTTCTGCTACGAGTTGTGCAGATGCCTGTGCTTTTTTCTCTTCTTTGATATTAACTGCAATTTGTTTACCAATCAAAACTTGAAGGTTCCCTTTTAGCTTCTCAATATCCGCACCTTTTTTACCAATAATGATACCAGGACGCGCTGCTACAATAGTAACACGGAGACGTTTTGCCGTACGCTCAATGATGATGTTAGAAACACCCGCATAATAAAGCTCTTTTTTCAAAAAAGTACGGATTTTGTGATCTTCACCAATATTTGCTGGTGCAGATTTAAAATTTGGATACCAGCGGCTCTCCCAGTTACGGTTGATGCCTAGGCGAAGACCAATAGGATTAACTTTATGACCCATATTATTTGCCCTCTACTTCTACTAAGATATGTGCTGTTGGTTTACGGATACCTGACGCCATACCACGAGCACGTGGACGGAAACGTTTAAGAACCGGGCCGTTGTCAACACGACAAGATTTTACGATACAATCTTCTGCTTCTTCACCGCTGTTCGCTACCGCTGAAGCGATAACTTTAGAGATGATTTTAGCCGCTTTGTTTGGAGTGAACTCTAAAGCAGCCATAGCTTCTTCAGCATTCATACCCTGAACTTCACGTGCAATAAGACGTGATTTGATTGGTGATACACGGATAAACTTTAATAATGCTCTAGCCATGATTAACCTACTTTTTTCTGTACAGAACCTTTATGGCCCTTAAATGTACGTGTAGGTGCGAATTCACCAAGTTTATAACCGATATGGTTCTCTGTTACATAAACAGGAACAAATTGGCGACCGTTGTGAACGTTAAGTGTGAAACCGATCATCTCTGGTAAAATCGTTGAACGACGTGACCAAGTTTTGATCGGTTTTTTACTTTTTTCTTCTTTAGCTGCGAGCACTTTTTTCATTAAGTGCTCATCAACAAATGGACCTTTTTTTACTGAACGAGCCATCTTAACCTACCCTTTTCGCATTTGGTTTACGACGTGTAATAATAAGTTTATCACTTGCTTTTTTACGACGTGTTTTCGCACCTTTAGTCGGTTTACCCCATGGAGTAACAGGGTGACGACCTGAGTTCGTTTTACCTTCACCACCACCATGCGGGTGATCAATCGGGTTCATTGCAGAACCACGAGTCTGTGGACGTTTACCTAAGTGACGTTGACGACCTGCTTTAGCGATAACGATATTACCAAACTCTTCGTTTCCAACAGAACCGATAGTAGCAATACACTCACCTAGAACAAGACGCATCTCTGAAGATGGAAGACGTAGTGAAACGTATTTACCATCACGACCCATAATCTGAGCAGAACCACCAGCAGAACGAACCATCTGTCCGCCTTTGCCAGGCTTAAGCTCTACATTATGAACTAATGTACCCACAGGGATATTCATAAGCTTCATTGCATTACCCGTCTTAATATCTAGACCAGTATCAGCTGATTCAACAACATCACCTACATTCAAATCTTTGGGTTGAATGATATAACGCTTCTCACCATCTGCGTAGTTAAGTAGTGCAATACGACAGTTACGATACGGATCGTACTCAATAGCAGCTACTGTTGCTGGAATATTAAACTTATTACGTTTGAAATCGATAATTCGATAAATTTTCTTCGCACCCGCTTGTTTGTGACGTGATGTAATACGTCCGTTGTTGTTACGTCCAGAGTGAGTTGGAAGTTTTACAAGAAGTGAACGCACTGATGCTTTTGCTGTGATATCACTGCTGTCTACGTTTGTATAGAAACGACGACTTGGTGTTATTGGTCTGTATGTTTTAATCGCCATAATTACACCGCCAAGCTTTCAATTGCTGCACCTTCAGGTAGAGTAACGTAGAACTTTTTGAAATTGTTCTGCTTACCAGCAACACCACGGAAACGTTTTGTTTTTCCGCTTTGGTTTAGTGAGTTAATTTTTGATGGAATAATTCCAAAATACTCACGAAACACCTCTTTAAGACCTGTTTTAGTCATACGAGGAGATGTTTGTACAACGACAACACCATCTTCTTGAAGACCTAAAGTCTTTTCAGTATATATAATTGATTTAATATCTGTAATATCTGCCATCTATGCCTCTTTAGTCAGGTTTTCCCAGACCGCTTTCTCAATAACAATCGCACGGTACGTAGCCGCTAAGAATGCATTAAGTTCGTGCTCTTCAATTAAGTAAGAAGAGTCGATGTTGCGGAATGCTAAGAATGATTTTTCATCAAGGATCGCTTTTACGAACAGTGCATCACGTGAACCGATTTTATCAAAGATCGCTTTGGCGTCTTTAGTTTTACCCGATTCAACAGAGATACTCTCAACAATAAACAGAGTTCCTGCTTTTGCATGCTCATCAAGAGCAAAGTTCAATGCAAGTTTTTTCTGTTTCTTGTTCACTTTCTGAATATAGTTACGGTTGTCGCTTGGCCCAAAAGCCTTACCACCACCTACCCAGATAGGAGAACGCGTAGAACCGGCACGAGCACCACCACGACCTTTTTGAGCCCATGGTTTTTTACCACCACCACGAACTTCTGAACGACCTTTAGCCGTTGCAGTGTTCGCACGTAGTGCTGCTTGATACGATTTCACATACAGATAAAGGTTATGAGAGTTAATACCCTCAAACTTCTCTGGAAGCGCAAGCTCAGAAGCTTTTTCAAAATTTTCATTTAATACAATAGCGCTCATTATTTAACTACCTTTACTCGACCTAATGCGCCGCTAGGACCTGAAACAGAACCTATAACAGCTAATACACCATTTTCAGCGTCAAATGAAAGAATTTCATTTTTTACAGTAACTTGAGTGTTACCATAATGACCTGGCATTTTACGACCTTTCATTACACGACCTGGCCACTCAGCATTACCGATTGAACCGGTACGACGACCGAAACGGTGTCCGTGAGATGCAGGACCGCCACCGAAGTTCCAGCGCTTCATAGCACCAGAAAAACCGCGACCTTTTGTATTGAAAATACTCTTAACTACTTTGGCTTCACCTAAAGCAGAAACATCAAGGTCTCCAGCTTCAGTGTTTGAAACGTTTAATGTAGCAAAACGGTTGAATTCAGCGCTAAGATCATATTTCTTTTGCTGACCTTCAAGTGTCTTATTCATTTTTTTACCACTGTTGTAAGCAACGATAGCCGTGCCATCAGTCACTTCACATACTTTCACCTCTACCACTCTAAGAAGGGTAACCGGTTTAGCAGGTACTGTGATTGTACGGCTCATGCCGATTTTTTCAACAATATATTCCATCAGTTACTCCTTACTTATCCATAGAGCGAACTTCTACGTCCACTTCCGGTGCAAGATCCAATTTCATAAGAGAGTCAACCGTATCTGGCGTAGCAGAAACGATGTCAATCAAACGGGCATGCATACGAATCTCAAACTGCTCACGAGCGTCTTTATTGACGTGAACTGATTTAAGTACTGTATACTTACGAATCTTTGTTGGCAAAGGGATTGGGCCGCGGATTTCCGCACCCGTACGCTTTACAGCTTCAACGATAGATGCTACTGAACGATCGAGTACACGATGATCATACGCTCTAAGTTTTAAACGAATTTTTTCCATAATTTTTCCTCATAAAGAACTCGTCAGATCCCTGCCTGACTATTAAAGGGAGCGGAATTATACCGACATTATTCTCAAGAAACAAGGGTTTTAGGGGGTTTAATCGAAATTTAGAGTAATTTTATTTCCTTTTAATAAGGAAGTGTTAAAATTACAGACATCATTTTTAGGAAAATCTCTTGGAAAGTTTACTCAATGACTATTATTTACAAAGCTTACATGTAAGTAAGTTTATTCCAAGAAAAGTTCTTTTACATGAAGACTCTTTTCAACTTATCGGTGCTGCTCTAACAGGAAAGACAACTTTATTAAAACAGTATCTCCTTACATGTAAGAAAAATAGCTACCTCTATCTCGACTGTCGTGATAGACGTATCGACACCAATTTACTGAACAATCACTTAGAAGTTTTTTGCCAAGAGAAGAGCATTGAGATACTAGTTTTAGATAACTATATCCCTACGATCATGCTACCCCATGTCAAGCAATTAATCATCGCTTCGGAACTTAAACAAGACAATACCCTCGACACGGTCTATCTTAATCCCCTTGATTATGAGGAGTTCCTCGCCTATGAGCCAAAGTTTGACTCTACGGTACTCAACCATTTTTTGCAACTTGGAGGCTATCCTATCATGCATAGTCTAGCTAGTGAGTCGCGTCATCTCTACCTACAAGAGCAGTTAGCTTC